>NZ_LR134422.1 GCF_900637865.1 Legionella adelaidensis | reverse complement strand
ATCTCTCATTTCAGCCAGCATTCGAGCCTCATCAGAGGCATAAACATCACCATTATAGTTGAAAACAATAGCACTAATGCCAATACCAGCGGGCGATTGTAAATCAACATACCCTGGCTCGGTCGGGGTAAACATTTTAGTTAAAATAATTGATGCGTATTGTTCGGCAAAATAATGCCCACTTTTGTTAATTTCAAGAATGTATTCAAGCCCTTGAAAATAGAATTTCAGCCATTCTTGAGTGTCGTATTTTTTATAACTCTTAGTTTTAATTGCAAAACCGTATGGACTCAATGGCCGTAAAAAAATCGAATTAAATCCATGTGTAATATATTCATCAATAACATCCTTAACTCTAGGTAAGGTCGCCTTGGTCGTGGTCATTAAGGCAGAAACACTATGAGGCCCTAATGCCTCTCTGACTTTATTAATACCTTGTATTGTTAGCTGGTGACTATTTTTACCCGGTCTTGGACGATTTTTATTATGTAAATCTTCTGGACCATCCAATGATGTGGAAATTAAAACTTTATGTTCATTGCAGAAGCTTAATATTTCATCGTTAATAAAAACAAGATTGGTCGCAATCACAAATTGAATATCTCTGTTTTCGATTTTATTGCGCTCTTCTACTGTTAAAACTATGTGTTTGATCAGGTCGAAATTGAGCAATGATTCCCCACCTTGAAACTCAAACTTTAAACTGCGCGATGGGCTTTTAAATGCAAACTCTATCCCTTTATTAGCTGTCTCTTTGGTCATATCAAATCGAGAAGTATCAACATTCTGGCGTGAGACTTGGCAATATGGGCAAGAGTGATCGCAACGTAGGCTAACAACAAATAAGTGTAGGCTTGTAAATTCTGCAAGATGGCTTTTTTTAGTTCGGTACTTTAAAGCAATTAGGTTTATTGCAACATCTGAACTCTGATCGTATATAAAATTCTTTGCTATAAGATTATTGTAGTTAATAGTCCCAATAGGAAGCTTTTTGTTTATTAAAAGATCTAATTCGGGTTTGGTCAAAACCAAATATTCCCCAGCCAAATTTGTTAGAACATACCTGTTAGAGTCCAGATGTGTAAAATTAAAAGGTAATAGCTTATAGGGAATGTTCTCCTTAGACTCATAGGAGGACAACGGTTGGAATTTAAGTCGTGCTTCTGACATGATTATTCGGGCTCAATAAGTGTTGTTTTTGAGAAAGCATGAGCAAGTATTAAATTCCTCACTCCCTCAGTTTCCTTGAAAACAATTTCCCTCAAATCTTGATCCAGCAATTCATTATGGAATTGGTGAATTAAATCTGCTCGTACCTCATTGTCAAATTTTGGATTAAACTCAAAGCACACTTTAATTTGTTCATCATCAACTTTTTCCAATTTGACTGAAAATTCTGAGGAAAATTTATAGCACGCTTTTTTTATTGAGTTAAGGCTATATGTAGATAAATTGAGAGTCTCAATACATTCAATTGGCTGGGTGTTTTGATCTTTATCCATGATTATTCACCTTTAATAACTACTTGAGTAGTGTGATGAATGAGAATAATGAGATGAGTGTGATGCGTGCGATGAATGAGAGCTATGTGAATAGTGACCTACTTTTGAAAAAGTAGCATCTGCTCGTTTTATTAATAGAGGCTCATCAATAACAGATGAAGCTGTGGATTGGGTCATTACAGTTTGAATAACAGGTGCGTTTACTTTACTGCTGGATGTTGCAGATACAGTCATTGGCACTGTAGTAGCAAGCAAAGCCAATACTGCCGTTTCAATCGGTTTGAGAAATTTTCTCTTTTTTTGTTTAATCTCAGACATAAATCCTCCTCTACCTTTCGGTATCTCAATAAATAAAGTATAGGTTATTATTTAAAACCCGCTTAAGTGATCATTTTTTGATCTTGTGGGTAATAATACACCATATCTTGAATTAATGCCACTTATTGGGTGTGGAACTTATAGGGTGCGATCGCTTTAACTTTCAGTATGAAAGAAAAACATCATAACCTTGTAAAAATAGGTTCTAAAATCAGGGAACTACGCTTAGCCAAAGGTTATTCGCAGGAAGGAATTGCCGATGCTGCTGGCATGGGGCGAACTTATATGGGGCGTGTCGAGCGTGGTGAACAAAATATATCAATACAAAATTTGATACAGATAGCTTTTGCTTTGAATGTTGAAGTAGAGGCGTTAATACCAAAGATAACTGACCTTAAAGATCCAAATAGCCATTAACTGTTTTTAGGTGTTAAATATTTTAGTGGCACTCTAGTGGCACGGGATGGCAAGAAACTATGTTTTATAGCAACAATTGACAATTATTGATTTGATCTAATTGGTTGATTTTATTATTGTTATTTGTCGTTGATTGTTGTAGATGATGGCGCGATCTGGGATTCGTAATCAATAGGTCGTGTGTTCGATTCACATCAACGGCACCAGTAAAATCAAGAAGTTAACAAATAAAAATAATTATTCATCCTTACGTGTCGAACAGGGTGTCGAAGTTTGGATGGCAAAGAGAAATTAAGACAATGTCACGTATACAATTATCAAATTGTGGCACAACCCCCTTCGAGCGTCTTTTAGGCCATGCTCCTGAAATACTTGATAACTGGGGCAAACTCGAATCGGTTTTTTTTCAGAGTTCAAATTTTAGTCCTGATTTTCTCGAGCAAGTAAGGCGGGCATTAGCTTTCAATAATCAATGCCAGTATTGTATGGCAAAAGCAGGCCCACCCGATCAAAATCCAAATGATGCTCGCCTCATCGAAGCATTAAGATTTGCCAATAAATTTGCCATTTCACATGAGTCCATCGATGATGCAGAAATTGCGCGCTTAAAAAGCTATTTTTCGGAAGCTGAGCTTTTAGAACTAACGGCTTTTTGTAGTTTTATTTCTGCCTCACAAAAAATTGGGGCAGTGATGGGACTTGAAGAAGCTGAGTTTTATGGGAAATAAAAGGATGAATGATAAGTGTAATCCGGTTAGGCAAAAGGCAAGACTTGATCCCTTGCGTTTGCAGGAGAGCATTGCCATGCTGCCGGTATAGGCTGTACTTACATGGGACGAGTAGAGCGAGGTGAGCTGAATATATCAATCCAGAATTTAATTCTCAATTGCTTTTGCTTTGGAGGTTGAAGTAGATATCTTGAGCCCATCATTAATTGGCTCTTTCCCATTTAAGGGGGCAGCTTTAATCACCCGCAGAGCACCTTAACACGCACTCTATAATTTTCAAAATTTCTAAAACCATAAGCTCTTCGCTGAATGAGTTTCATTTTGCGATGGAACCCTTCTGTGATTCCATTTGATTTACTAAACCGCCACATTCTGGCGACTTCATCTTTCCAAGCTTCCAGTGTCTTACCCAGTGAAGCTAATGCTTTAAAAGCACTTTGCTTTAATTCAGTAAGCATTTCTAAGAAGGTAGGTATTACTTTACGACATGCCTTTTGAGTTAAAGCTCTTTTCATTAAAAGAGAATGAAGCTGTTGTTGGAACTGATAGATTGCATCGATAGCCGGATTTTGAATTAAAAAGGCGTCTCTTTTAGCCCTCTTTTCTTCACTCAGGTTATCAGGTCTGGTTCTCAATAAGGCTAAGATACCTCTATTGCTTTTTATTTCACTGGAGAGTTCTCGGTAAGTCATCATACATTGATGTTGAATTAAACGAATCACATGGAATCTATCGGCAACTATCATTGCATTAGGAAAGTATTTTTTTACAATAGACCGATAGGTACTACTTAAGTCCATACAGATGACTTTAACTCGTTCCTTTCCAGGCAGCTGCTGTAGGTAGTCCTTTAAATCCCCTTCACTTCGGCCTCGAACTACATCAAAGACCTTATGCTTTCTCAGGTCACATAACGTAGTAGCAAAACCTTCTTTCTTACTAAAGAAATGCTCATCAATGCCAAGCACTACAGGACAGGGCTTATTAAGCAACTCTCTATGTTGCTCTTCATAATGGCGCTGATACCAACGCTCGATAGTGGCTTTCCCTTTCTTATAACGCTCCGATAAGTCCTTTTGAGAGACTCCTCGGCTATGTTCATGAAACACCGCTGCCTGCGCCCGCCAAGTAGCACGTTGATGTTTATTGATACCAGGGAATTGTTGATTACCATAACGACAACACGCATAACAATATAACTTATAGGCTTTAAACCTTAATATACTTCGCCTATGGCCTATTAATTCATGATGAACTCTTCGTATAAATGAGGATTTCTTACGTACCCTCTTACTTTGACAGTGGCTACAACGCGCTAATCGGTTATATCTTACATCTAATAATAATGGTTGATATCCGCTCACTTTTACTATGGAAAACCCAGGTAAATTTAGGATAAGATTGTTCTTCGGCACTTTAATCTCCTTTTGATCGCTAAATCAAGGACTTAGTTTAAACTAAGTTGATTAAAGTGCCCCCTTATTTGGTGTAGAGCCCATTAATTGAGCTTAAAAACCCTAAAGATTTTAAATAATCCAATTATGGTATATTTTACATAAGGTGATGATCCTTGGATTCCAATTCAAGAGCCTAGATTTATTCATACCAAGTTGGATTGTGAATATCATGAGTACAAAAATCAGGGTCATTTTGGTGGTGATTATAATAAAACGACGTTCCCAGAATTATCTTTAGCGATTATACGACATCTAAATTTTGAGATACCAAAGTGAACAGATGATATTATTCCACATCAACTCTGTCTTCATGTGATGGGACATGAGATCACTAGAAAATCCTTATTTAACAGAGTTAGAGGCCTTTATAGACACTGTTCAAGATGAGCTTGTTACAGTAAGAAACTTTTTTCTATGCTGCGATACACCACACCTTAACTGTTTGATTTTATTGTTATAATTAATGGTTTGTGCTTGCTATTTATAGTAGGGGGTGGGGTGAGCACTTTAGTAATCTTTGATGTTTCCTAAATGTAGGCTCATACTTACCCACACAAATAATAAAAAGAAAGAATAATGTATCTTAAAAATGAAAGCATTGTCTTTTCTCCTTCAGATCTTACTTTGTTTATCAGCAGTCCATTTGCATCCTGGATGGATCATTTAGCTATAACTCATCCTCATTTAGCACCAAACCGAGATGAAGATGACCCTTTACTTTCAGCCACCCGGAAAAAAGGAATGGAGCATGAGCTGGGGAAGTTATTACAGTTTGAAGAAGATGGCCTTAGTATTATTAACTTAGTGGAAACTCACTCCATAGAAGATACTATTAAAGCGATGGAGTCTGGTGCTGATGTGATTTATCAGCCTCCTTTGGAAGCTTTACCTTTTAATGGAAGAGCGGATTTTTTAATTAAAAAAGAAGGTAAAAGTAAGTTAGGTAATTATCATTATGAAGTTTGGGATACCAAGCTTGCACGTAGCGTTAAAGTTTCATTTATCATGCAGCTTTGTTGTTATGCAGAAATGTTAGAAGGAATTCAAGGAAGAAGGCCTGATAATATCGTAGTTTCTATAGGTACCGGAGTAGATATACGACTACGGACCAATGATTATTTTTACTACTATTTAATTAGCAAAGGAAGATTCCTACAATTTCATTCCGGTTTTGATGTTAATAAAATACCCGAACTTCTTTCTTCCTCCAGTTACGGAAAATGGAGCAATTATGCTAAAGAACTGCAAAACCAATTGGACCATTTAACTTTAATTGCGAATATAAAACGCACACAGATAAAAAAATTATATAAAAATGGCATAATCACGACTAAAGAACTAATCGCTGCAGAAGACAAAGTAATTAAGGGTATAAGCCAGGATGTATTACAAAAGCTTATTGCCCAGGCAAAAATTCAAAGTGCAAGCAAAGATAAAACCATACCCCTGTATCAAATATTGCCCCATGGAAAAGGGAGCAGAACAGGACTTGCTCTTTTGCCCCCTTTTTCCCCTAACGATGTTTTTTTTGATATTGAAGGCGACCCTTTATACGAAGGGGGATTAGAGTATTTATGGGGTGTTACCTACTTTGATGAAAAGGGGGCTCGCCAGTATAAAGATTTTTGGGCGCACAATTCCGAGGATGAAAAAAAGAGCTGCGATGAATTTATTCATTGGGTATACCAACGTTGGTTAGACGATCCAACCATGCATATCTATCATTACGGCGTTTATGAAATAACTGTTTGCCGTCGATTAATGGGGCGTTATGGAATCTGTGAATATGAAATTGATCAGTTATTACGTAACGAAGTCTTTGTTGATTTGTATAAAATTGTGAAAGCAGCATTACTGATTGGCGAGCCGCGTTACTCCATTAAAAACGTGGAACACCTTTATCGTGGCAAACGTGAAACAGAAGTAGCCAGTGGAGGGGATTCTGTAGCAGTTTATGAACACTGGCGCGAGAACCCAGACGGGGAGAACTGGCAAACATCGCAAATCCTCAAATCAATTCGCGATTACAATTTAGATGATTGCAACTCTACCCAAGAGTTGCTTGTGTGGTTAAGAGAAAGGCAAAAAGAAGCTGGCATTTTATTCCTTGGTAAAACAGAAATAATTGAACCGGAAACAAAAGAAGAAACCACGGAAGTAATTGCTTTAAGGGATCGCTTATTAAAAAAATCAGAAGAACTGTATCTTCATGAAGAGATTGAAGAAGCGGCAATTGCAAGGCTCTTTGCCTGGTGCCTTGAGTTTCATCGCCGGGAAATTAAGCCTACCTTTTGGAAGATTTTTGATCGATTGGATAAAAGTGAAGAAGAGCTTTTTGACGATATTGATTGCCTGGCCTTTTGTAAACGTACGGCAACCGAGCCCTATCTCCCTAGTAAACGGTCACGGCTATATGTTTATGAATATCAATTTGATCCCAATCAGGAGTTCAAAGGAAAAGCCGATAACTATAGAGTTTTGGGTAAAGAAACAGAAGATGGTAAAAACCTAAAAGTAACTTTGTATAAAGAGGGAAGTAATTTAAAGGAAGGTTTAATTGCTTTGAAAATGAAGGAAGAAATTGATGGGCCTATTACATTAATTCCAGATGATTTCGTTAACCCTGACCCTATTCCGCAAGCTATTTATAGACAAGCGCTTAAATTTGAAAAAAGTGAATTAAATAACAACGCTATTTATGATTTTTTAAAACGCGATTTTCCGCGGATAAAAAATCTTCCTCAAGGCGAGATAATTGCCCCTAGCCATGACCCTAAAGAAAGGCTAGAAGAGATCATCCTGGTTGTTAAAAACTTGGACAATAGCTATCTCCCCATACAAGGTCCTCCAGGTGCGGGAAAGACCTTCACGGCCCAACATATTATTGCTGAATTGGTTAGATTAGGGAAAAAAGTAGGTATTACATCCAATAGTTGGAAAGCCATTAATCATTTACTTTGTTGTACCGTAGAGTACTGTTTAGAGAAAGGAATAAAGGGATATTTTGCCAGTGGGGATAATGATAAAAAACTAGAAGACTTGCCTATAGAAATCATTGAGAATAAGGAAATTTCTGAACATATACACCCCTCATGTATCATTGGAACTACAGTTTGGGGTTTTGCAAGGCCTGAATTAGAAAGTGCGTTTGATTACCTATTTGTGGATGAAGCAGGTCAGGTAAGTGTGGCTAATCTAATCGCAATGAGCCAATCTACAAAAAACATCATTTTAATGGGTGATCAAATGCAATTGGCGCAACCCTGCCAAGGTAGTCACCCAGAAGAAAGCGGTTGTTCCATTCTCGATTATCTTTTACACCATACGCCAACAATCCCTGAGAATCAGGGGGTGTTTTTGGGTACGACTTATCGAATGCATTCCAAAATTAATGGGTTTATCAGTGAAGGCATTTATGAAAGTAAATTGGAATCAGCACCGGGGAATGATAAGCGCTATATTAAAGTGCCTGTCAATTACCAGGGTATATTAAATCAAGAAGCCGGAATAATTACGGTTCCGGTAGAGCATGAGGGAAATTTACAAGCAAGTGAGGAAGAGGTCGAGAAAATTCATTTTTTAGCCCATGAACTAATAAACCGTGAATACATTGATAACCACGACAAAAGATTAATTACTTGGGAAGATATGTTATTTATGGCTCCTTATAATCACCAAGTTAATAAATTACAGCATACTCTTGGACCACAAGCTAAAGTAGGAAGTGTAGATAAATTTCAGGGACAAGAAGCGCCAATCGTTTTCTTGAGCATGTGTGCCAGCGATGCTAATGAATCTCCCCGCGGCATCAATTTTTTATTCGATAAAAATCGCATAAACGTTGCGATTTCCCGGGCGAAGTGTTTAGGAATTGTAGTTTACAGTCCTACGCTTTTAAATGCAGAAGCCCAAAACATAGAGCAAATGGAAATGATTAATCTTTTTTGTAAGCTAATTAAGCCTCCAGAGAAGGGGCTTAATTGATAAACTTATAAAGCTAATGCCATAGCAACCCCTCATCATTTAGATGAACGTAAGTGAACTTACTTTCTATGTATTCGATATAAGACATGTTTTGATAGTCGGTGATCCACTGGAAGTTTAGGATGGGCAAAAGAACCTTCAATGTCCTGTACCATTCCAATCTTTTCCATGACTTTGCGTGAGCGTAAGTTGTCGGGTACTGTAAATGCAACTATTTCGTTTATTCCAAGCTGATTAAACCCGTAATCAAGGCAAGCCAAAGCACCTTCTGTTGCATAGCCATTTCCCCAATATTGAGAACCTAGACGCCAGCCAATTTCTACAGCTGGGGAAAAATGTGCTGGCTTATCAAAATAATTTAGCCCAATAAAGCCAATCAGTTCTCTGGTGTCCGGTAATTCTGCGGCCCATAGCATATATCCTCGGTTTTTCAATTGTTGATTTTGATATTGCATAAAATCATTAATCTGCTCTTTAGATATAGATCCAGGCAAAAACTCAATAACCCTAGTGTCCTGGTTAATTAGAAAATAAGGCTCCACATCGCTTTGTTGCCAAGGCCTAAGTATTAATCTTGATGTTTTAATTAGGGACATGGGTTATACTCGCATGACCATTAATTTGGTATTTGATTTGAACAAAGCCTCCCAGATAACTTGTTGTTGCAATATGATTAAGCTCGATATCCTGATCTAGATCACCAAATAATCTTTTTCCTGTGCCGATAAGAATTGGAATCAGTGTTAAAGTAACTTCATTAATTAAGCCAGCATGTAAAAATTGTTGTATTGTAATGCCTCCATCAATATAAATATGCTGAAAGTTTTTTTCTTCCAACTCCTGATATAAATCATGGGGTTTTTTATTGGAAATAGAGACAAAAGGTTCCAAGTGTTCAGGAACATCAATAGAACCGGAAGTTAAAACAATGATAGGTAAATTACCGTAGGGCCATTCATTAAAAGATAAAACCTTTTCAAAACTGTGTCTACCCATAATCATTAAATCAACCGTTGATATAAATGCCTTATAACCGCAGTCTTCACCCGGGGGTGCCAAATGGTTAGCTTCTATAAGCCAATCAATAGAACCATCATGTCTCGCAATATAACCATCAAGACTTATCGCTATAAATATCGATAACTTAGGCATACAGAACCTCGGAAAATCTATCGTGGACTAAAGTGTGGTATTATCCCAGCTATTTCACCTTAATCAATTATGAAATGCAGATTTCATTTTAAACCATTGGCTAAAACACAAGAACTGCCCCTTGGCATCCTATTCCTCATTATAAAATGCGATTGAATGTTGATGACTTAAAAGTTGAAATGCTCATTCGAGTGGTTCCTTACGATCCTCGATGGCCCATCCAATTTGAATCGGAAGCTAGTGCGATTAAGAAGGCACTTGGCAATAATTGCATTGAAGTACACCATATTGGATCAACATCAGTACCAGGTCTGGCGGCTAAACCGATTATTGACATGATTCCCGTAGTTTCGGATATTGTGAAGGTTGATAATGCCATCGCTGCTATGAAGGCGCTTGACTATGAATTTAAAGGGGAATATGGCATTCCCTTTCGTCGCTACTTCCAGAAAGGAGGTAACCAGAAGGCATATAATATTCACATCTTTGAAACAGGTAATCCGGATATTGAACGGCATATAAAATTTCGGGATTGGATGGAAACTCACTCAGAGGATAAGAATGCTTATGCTCAGTTAAAGCAAAACTTGGCAAATCACTATCCGAACGACATAACTGCCTATTGCTTGGGTAAAGAGGATTTTATTGCCAGCATTGATCGAAAGGCAGGATTTACAGGATTAAGAATAGTTAAAGCATTAACAACGAGAGAATGGGATGCCGTTTGTCATTTTAGACAGTATTATTTCTTTGACAAAATAGGCGTTTCTGATCCGTATACTTGGACTTTTGATCATAAAGATCATGTGCATTTTATATTATATCAAGGTACCCGCATCACTGGTTATGCTCATCTGCAATTATGGCCACAAAAAAGAGCAGCTATGCGCATTATTGTTATTGATGAAGAAAAAAGAAGCCGTCAATACGGTAGTCAGTTATTGCAACTATGTGAAAAATGGCTGAAAAGCCAAGGGTATAGGAGTCTGCATATTGAGTCCTCTCCCACGGCTTTAAGATTTTATAAAAATCATAGTTATATAACTATGCCCTTTGAAGATCCGGATGGTTATGAAAGTGATCCTCAAGATACAGCTATAGGAAAAATTTTATAATAGATTGCTTGCTCGTTTTAATAATGCAGTCTCGTAGATACTGTCTTTAAATGCAATGATAATTTTCATTATAAGGCAGTTTATTTTTAAGAACACCAAAAATTATATGTGTTAATTTTCGCATAACGGCACAGATAATGGTTTTTGGTGTTTTTCCCTTTAATTGTAAACGAGCTACAAACGAAGCAAGCCCTTTATTATATCGTTTGGCGACTAATGCAGCCATGTATAAAGATTTCCTCAATCTGGCATCCCCTAATTTTGAGATAGTAGTTTTACCGATAAAGGTTCCTGACTCACGCTGTTTTGGAGTAATACCCGTATAGGCTGCAAATTGCTTGGCAGTAGAAAAGGAATTGACATCTGGCATAAGGGCCAGAATATGATAGGCCGTTAAATTGCCAATGCCTTTTATACTGGTAATTAACTCCAATTTTTCTTTAAGTTGTGAATTACTAGCAATTAAGTCCGCAATTTGTTTTTCTACCTTCGCAATTTCTTTCTCAAGCTGCATAATAAGCTTGGTCAAAGCTTTCTTTGCAATACTTCCTTGAGTACTATGCCTTTGATTAGTGAGCTGAGTTAATTGACCTTTTAACATATCAAGAAGCTTGGTTAAGTCTTTAATTTCTTTCTGCTCAGGAGACGAAGCCTGATAGGGACGAGGCTCCATCCGTTTACAAAACTGTCGAATAACTTCCGAATCTACCCGGTCATTTTTATTCCGAATAAGTGACGCTTTGGCATAGTTTTTAATTTGAAATGGATTAACTACACTGACTCGGATGCCTTGCCCTATTAGAAAATCCGCGATTTTTGTGCTGTAATGCCCAGTTGCTTCCATACAAACCCAAGGGTTAATAGTGTATTCATGAAGCCATGTTAAAAACTCAATATATCCTTGCTCCTTATTAGCAAAAACTTTATGTTTGCTTTTCCCTTTATACTCAACGGATACGTCAAATTTATCTTTCGCAACATCAACACCTACACAATCGAACCCTGACATGCTAATCTCCTAATGCTTGTGAATACTTGGGGTTATTTATCATTGACCATGCTTGTGAATGCAGGCTTACTTGGTCGGTAGCCTAAGATACTGTACGGTCGATAGATAAGTGGGGAGAAGGTCCTACTCTACGCTCACAGGCTTTTTAAGCCTTGCCTGGTTTCAAGATCTCTCCTCCCATCCCAAGTGCCCTTGAGATTAAGCTTTTTTGCTTACTTTTTAAAGATACAAGCCTGGTTGCTAGTCAACCAGGTTTTATATAAGAGTAAAGAAATAGGCACCACTCTGGTTATAAACTTCGACGAAAGGATAGTGGGGGTCAGGTGTCATGTTTTTCAAGGAAGATTTAAAAGTATATTGGTTGAGAAAGATGCCTATCTTCTTGAACTAGCTCGCTACATTATACTGAACCCAGTACGAGCATTTTTGGTGGAAAGTGCAAGTGAGTGGCGTTGGAGTAGTTATTTAGCTCAAATAGGGGCAGCACAAGCGCCCTCTTGGCTAAAGACTGATTTTATCTTATCTTTGTTTGGCAACGATGAAAAATCAACTATTCATTATATGAATTTTGTTGCCGATGGTATCAGTAGCGTTTTCCCCTGGGAGAGCTTAAAAAATCAGATTTATTTAGGCTCAGATTCCTTCGTTTTGAATGCAATTGAAAAAGCTAAGACACGACCAAATTTACTCGAAATTCCTAAAATTCAATATAAGAAATTACAATAAAATACTTGTTGGATGAATATAAACAAGGAGCAAAAAACAGGGATGAGGCAATATATAACGCTTATTCCAGTGGTTTCTACACTATCAAGGAGCTTGGGAATTTTTTCCAACTTCATTATTCTAGGATTAGTAGGATAATTACAAAAAAGGCAAAAGGAAAGACCTGACCCCATAGGCATATTAGCTACAGAGAAATAGTGAATATCGATGAGAGGTTTGGGTTCAATTTTTTTTATTTCCTTGGCAATATCTTTTTTGGTATTGTCAGTGACATCCTGGCCAATAATCTCGGTTTGAAAATCGAGCATATGGGCTTAAAAAAACGCCCATAGCTATATTGGATTTCTGTATTGAATGATTAGTTTTAAGCGGTTAAAAAATTAAGCGCGTTATATTCAATATTAAATCCAAGTGCTTTGGCAATAGGTCTTGAATTTTTACCACTTTTTTTAAATTCAATAATTCCATAGCGCTCCATTGTTTTTAGTGTTCGGCTAAGATTGCCTGGTTGCCGCTGTGTAATTTCTGCCAATTCTTTTATTGACGAAGGTTTTTCTTCATCAATAATACGCAATAATCGCAGATTATTTTCGCTGAGAACTTCCCCTAGCGATTTAATAGAAGAAAACCAAACTTTTGGTTCGTTTTTCTTTGGTATATAGCGTCCAGAAGCAATATCAATCAATCGTTTTTGAAAATGTTCTCGTGGCATAATACCAACTTTTATAATTTTCATTTTAATTACCTCCGTTATTCAATTTACTCATAATTGAATTCACTTCATTTAAAAAATCATTAAGCAATTGCTGTGCGCTTTCAAACTCATAAGGGATGCCTTTGTCCTTAATAGAGCGATGCATATGATCGTAAGACACAATACTTCCAGTATAGTAGCCATGTTTTTTTGCTTTAACGGCATGAGCGTTATCAAACCCCAAAATACGTTGATTGTAGTTGTCATGAAGTGTTAAGTTATATCGGATGCCGTGGGGCCTTTCTTTTGTTGGCTCAACTCTAGAGGCCTCAATTTTATGCCAATAGCCATTTTCCTCGGTATATTCAGTACCATCCAGTGATAGCAAAACTTCTAACCCTATATCTGACTTCATATTCAGTTCTTTTAAGTATCACCAGTTGATACATGAAGTATGATTGATGATAACTAATAAGTCAAACTTAAAAATGAAAGGAGACGGATAAGTAGGCAGTTGTACGAGAAAATGACAACTGGCTCATTGATTCTTAATGATTGATTTGTAATGCTTCAAGGAGACAATAAAAGCGTGGCATGCCCTATCTTCTTTAAAATGCTAAGGCATCGTTGATCAATTTAGGGGTGAGGTTTATTCACATTCACCATTATCCGCTGGATTTAATCTGGATGCGATGAAGGCTTAATTCTAGGTAAGTTTCTTATTTTTTGATGCTCCTTTTAAATTAGAATTATACACGGATAATATGACGGTTATAGGTAATGACCTTGCTGGTGACGAGCGATCCATCTTAATTGATAATGATCCATTGACATTTAAAAAGAATAATCCATATATCGATTAAGTGAATGATTTCCTACGCGCTATTCAAAGCAACCAGGCTTACTTAATCCTACATCTTTACTTGATCACAATATTTATTTTTTGATAAAATAATGAACATTTTTTTAAAGTAAGAAATTTTATGCCCAGAGAAATTGACATTCAAGAATGGCGTGTAAGTCCTCAGGAATTAGATAGGTTTCTTCACGAGAACCCTATTGATAATTATCTTACAAGACATTCTTTAGGTAATGTCCCAGCTGACAGATGGAACAGGATATCAACTTTTGTCCGCGCAAATCTTAGACACATTTCTAATGCCCATATTGACATACTCTCTAAAATTTCCATGGAAATTCTTGATCCAATGCTGGTTTTTATCAGAAGACATGACATATTGGATTATCGCGTGCTATATGCGCTTAGTCAGGTTAGTGCAGATGATTGGCAAGCATTTACTACTTTTATTCAAGAAAATAATATTCTGCGCCAAAGTGATCTCTTATATATACTGGTAAAAATGCCCAAAGATGAATGGCAATCCTTTACCAATTTTGTCCGTAGCAAAAATTTTGATAGAGAAGGTCTGAAAGGAGGGCTATTGTATGCAAAACAGCCAGAGGATAGGTGGGAAGATTTATTTAGTTTTATCCAAAGAAGGCTAATGAGTGATTGGGCAATCGGCGCACTTATAAAAATGTCCCCTGATGAATCTTTTACTTTTATCAAATTTTTAAAAGAAAATGACGTTACTGATTGGGATGCTATTAATACATTAGTAAATATTCCTGAAACACAACGAGCGCGTTTATGGGATTTTGCAAAACAACATAATCTTGTTAGGTATCTTTCCAGCCTTGCAAAAATTTCTAATGCGCAATGGGATGCTGTAACCCGTTTTATATTAGAGAATCCCTTGGATCCTGATAAAGCCTCCTCTTTTTCATGCATGATTTTATCACTCTCGGAAGTACCACCTGAGGAATGGCTCGATTTTGTAAGCTTTATCAGATCGCATCAAATTACCGATCAAGACTTTATTAGCGAATTCGCCCAAACTGCTGCTAATAGGAGGGAGAATCTTTTTCAATATATCCAGGAATACAAGCCTAAGCCATATCAGCTCAATATTAAAGAAATTACTCCAGACTTATGGCCACAATTTATAGAAATTATAAAAAAGTATCATATCACCGATCCTGGTATGATAGACACGCTGGCTCTAAAGGAAGTTGAGCTGTGGGAGGAACTGGCTTCTTTTATAGGAAACCGGAATATTACTGATTATTATGTTGTTAATGCTTTTGAAGACATTCCATTGGTTCGCATTCGCGCCCTTTTGGCTTTTATTGAACAATTTAACATTACTGATCAACACATTATAGAAGGCCTCGCCAGGATTCCTGCAGTGCAGCAATGGGAACATTTGATTAATATATCAGCACCATTGCTACAGCCGCCTCTGCGCTCAGCAGATCGCGCACAGATTATGAAGACCGTTTATGAAATTACCGTAAGGCAGTCGCGAATCGATCGGGAGATGCCTGTATATGGAGAAGAAGAAAGACAAGGAAGAATAGCGAATGCATTAGCGGAAATACAAGCAGGGCAAATGCCACAATATCCAGGGGAGTATTATGAACGTCTGCGTCAAATTCTTACTACCCCTTTAAATCAGCTGGTAAATATGCATAGAGCCGCGCGATTGGGGGCTACAGCTATTGATGTTCATGCCACTGGACGAGATGAGGCGACAACTCAGGCCATGGGTACATTCATGCAACTTGCTTATGATACGAAAGAGATACCAAGCGATTACACAGCTTTTATTGATTATTTAAACCATTTCCCTAATGAATTTATCAAGAAATGTGCGCGAATGGTTCTAGGATTTCAAGCAGCGAGTGGGTTTGCTCCTATAACTGCTGATGCGATTATTTCTTCCCATGGAATTAATATTACAGGTCGTGAGTTTTTTGCGCGTTTATGGCATTTCATTAATCATGGACCATTTATCGGTATGGCAGATGAAGCTGCACTGAATAAAGAACGTGAAAATGCCAGAGTCGCTCTTATTACAAATTTGGCTGATGCTTACGAAGAAGAGCATATTGTTTGTAATCCAGGGAAAATTCAGCGGATTGCTACCGGTGTACTACAAGGACGACTCCTGGGCGTTCATGTCGATAAAGAAATACCAGTTGGACCATCAACTTCAGAAGCAACTGCAAGTGTCTCTTTATCACCAGAAAAGGAAGAGAGTGTTTTACTTAACGCCGTAGCTTCTTCATTGCGCGATTTTATTAAAACATTTGAGCCGCTCTCTAAAACGCAAGAAGACTTGCGGTCACATGTTGAAGAATGGCTACTCAAGGAACAAGGTTTAGAAGGCCAACAATTAGAGACTTATAGAAGTAGATTTAAAGAGGATTTAGAAAAATACTTAGCATACTCGGATTTACCTGAAAATAACCCTGTTTCTGTACCGTCATCATCTAAGAATGTTGGAACATCTCAATCTGCTGATATTACTGATACTACTGAAAAAATGAGTTTTTTAGCATGTACGCACGCTGCCTCAGCCTCTTCATCTTTATCCTATGTTAATTCAGATAATGAAAAGTCATGCTTAGTATCCGTTGATGAGCCTTCTAATCCTGTTGCGGAAACTTTCAAAGAATGCATACAAGAACAGCAACAAATAGAGACCAGAAACTTTACTGAGGATAAAGAAAAAATCAGGTTGCATCAACAAAGACAATATTACTTTAATGCGGCTGTGGAAACATTAATCAATGGTTTGGAGTGTGCTTTTCCTGCGGGTAATCAGGCGAATCATGTAGCCTTTTTGAAGACTCAATTGGAAGATATTGCGCATTGTAAATTTACCTCTATCTATATTAGTAATCCTCATGAAATCACAAGTGCAGTTAACACATTGTTTAATACACCCCAAGCTCAATACATTGCCAAATATAAAAAATGGGGCGAGATGTTTCGCAATTTCGCCATTTTAATTGGGTATATTGCTACGGTGGGTATAACTGCTGGCGTGGTTAAGGTAGCTACTGGAAGATTTTTCCCGGAGACCTCTGTTGAAAAACAAATACGTGAATTTAAAGCTAATGTTAATAATGCAGTTAATTTAAGCTTGGAAGAAAGAAACAGTTTTTCAGGTTCTCTGCGTATAACTGATTAATTATGAGATCTAAAACATTGTGGTAAGACATTCATGGGGATGCTGGAGCACAAGACAACTTTGCAGCTATTTTTAAAGAAGGGTATAACCTTACCGCGAAAAAACGAACACCATTCTCTGACATTACCACGTACATTCAAACCCAACGGAGCTTTATATACAGGTTTATTATCTTGATTGCCTCATGGATTGTTCAAGAAGCACATCAATTAAAAACCGAAGCTCAGTTAATCATTTAATAGTTAATTAAGTAATCATCTGAATAATTAAAATGCGAACATCTCGACAACGATTTGGAGTACTAACAACCGGGCTGTTAACGAGACAATTTAAATAAAACTATGTCCGCTTTGAGCGTTCCATAATGTGTTATAAAAACCTCCTGCCTCGATTAGCTGTTTATGGTTGCCCATTTCAATAATTTTGCCATTGTCCATCACTAGAATATTATCCATAGATAAAATTGTTGATAGTCTATGGGCTATCACAATAACCGTTCGGTTACTCATTGCAATCTGTAATGATTCTTGTATCAATTTCTCTGTTAAAGAATCCAGGGAGCTCGTGGCTTCATCTAATATCAAAATAGGCGCATCTTTTAAAATCGCTCTTGCAATTGCAATTCGTTGACATTGTCCGCCGGATAATTTTAAACCTCTTTCTCCAACGACTGTATCGTAACCATGTGGTAAGTTAACAATAAATTCATGCGCATGAGCCTTTTTAGAAGCGTTGATTACCTCTTCATAACTGATATCAACTTTACCATACAATATATTTTCATAAACAGTTCGATGGAACAAGCTGGGTTGTTGGGGTATAAACGCTACGTTTTCTCGTAAACTTTGTTTGTTTATCCTTCTGATATCTTGTTGGTCTATTAATATTTTTCCGTTTTGCACATCATAGAGACGCATGATGAGTTGAACCAATGTACTTTTTCCGACGCCGCTGTATCCAACTAAACCGACCTTAGAACCGCCGGGTATATGGAGATTTAAGTCTTTAATAACAATATCATCTGATTTATATCCAAAATTAACCTGATCAATGGTAATTTCCCCATGAGTAATATTAAGGGAGGGAGCTTCCGGGTTGGGTTTTTGATAATGCTCTGTAAAAATCGTATCAATGGCTTGTTGACATTGCCCTGCTTGTTCACCCACAACTAATAAGCTCTCAGTAAGAAACCATATCTGATCAATCACTGTCATTGCTAATATAAAGATAAATGCAAAATCCCCAACAGAAATCATTCCTTTATTACCAAGAAAAAGCAGTAACAGTATAGATGACCCTTGTAAAATCCAGGCAAACCCGCCAAGTAATGAAGCATTTAGCATATTTTTAAATTGCATGGATTTGTCATTTTCCACAGCGCTCGCTGTTGTTTTTTCTAAATATCGCGCTTCATAGTTCTCTCTGGCAAATAAAAGCATACTTAGCACGTTGGAAAAACAATCAACAATATTTCCAACATTTTTTGCCCGTGCTTCAGCATAGGCACTGGCATAAGGTTTAATACTATTAGAGCAATAATAGGCCGTAACAATAAAAGCGATTGAGATGACGAAAAAAATCAAGCTGAAATAAGGACTAACCAAACCCACCATAGCAATAGAAAGGATAATGGTTAAACCTTGCCTCGATATATTAAACCAAGCATTAACAATATTCTGGATGTTACTTGTTAAATCGGAAATTTTTGCACTAATTGAACCACTTAAATGGTCTTGAAAAAAAATGTATGACTGATCTCTTAAATATGAGGTAGTAGCAGCAATGATATCCGCCTTCATTTTTGGTAATGACCGCAAAACAATATAATTATAAAGACGCCATACAATGGTAATGACAAATCCCAAGATAATAAGTAATAATGCTGGCTTCAGGCTAACATCAAGAAATTTTTTATTTTCGGCATGAGCGACGGCATCCAAAAGAATTTTTAAAACATAGGGCTGTAACACACTATGGATGGATGAATAAATACCAACAAGCAGCATGGCAAAAAACCACCAGCGATAAGGCATCGCCATTTCTAAGAAAAAACTCCGAAAGTTTTGTGGTCTATTTATTTTTGACATTAAGATCCTTTTTGCTAAGTCGATAAAGCACATGCCGTTTTAAAGGACTATCGTCGTCAAGTCTTGGATGATCAAAATCATCGTCTGGGTTATGTTTTAAGCCAATTTTTTCCATCACCCGTCTTGAAGCTTGGTTGGCAACGACTGTAAATGAAACCACCTCGTCGAGATTTAAATGGGTAAACGCATAGTGTAATACGGCTTTTGCACCCTCAGTAGCATAGCCTTGATTCCAATGTTTCGATGAGAGGCGCCAGCCAATTTCGACACAAGGAGTAAAATGGGCTTGGAATGATGGAGTTTTCAAACCAAGAAAACCAATCATTTCATGGGTCTGTTTCAATTCGACGGCGTAGAAAGTAAACCCATGTTCCTCATAATGCTTCATCATGGTTTGAATCCCATCAGCTGTTGCTTCTCGACTTCCAATACCAGGTAAGAATTTACATACCTCTGGATCTTGGTCAATCGCGGCCATTGGGTCAATATCTTGTTCTGTCCAAGTCCGAAGAATGAGACGGTTAGTTTCTAATATTTTCATGGTTAATCTCGAGAAATTGCAGTTATCAAATGTGATGTAAGATTTGGAGCTTATCTATGATGACGCTAAAAAACCAGCTTACCAGAATGTGCAATTCACGCCTTGGTCCTGTGTCGTTAGATTGAAACATCTGAGGGTTACATCTATTTAAACAAAGACCAACTTATTTGACAACCATCAAGTGATGTTTCCGCTTTTGTCACATGCTTAAAGTACAATGCCCATCTGGAGATATCATTGAGTATCAGGATTTTTTGAAAATTATTCGTTACTCGTGGAGTCTGACAAATGGAGTTTTAACCAGGGATATTCTTGAATCATTTTAACAGCTACTTCTACCATGCTGTGTACTTGTAATTTTTCTTTGACATTTCTTAAATGAGCCTCAACTGTCCGAGGCGAAATGCTTAATTCTCGTCCTGTTTGTTTGCTTGATAACCCTTTAATTCCATACAAAACACAGGAAAATTCTTTTTGTGTTAAATAGATGTTAGAACCATTCTGATAAAAACGTTGACAGGAAATTTGTTTTAAAAAATTTATGCGCTTATCCTGATCTATTGCAAACATATCATCTTCTGCTGGCAAATTTCGAGGTAATATATAACGGTCTTGTTCAGCAGAGTTAATTAATGCTTGCGCATTGTCTTTAAAATAAAGAATAAATTGCTCGACCAAATCAATATTGTTTAAATACCAACTTGACATGAACTTATTTTTTGATTCCGTTGCAAAACCAAATATTTCAACGCAATCGGAGTGGACTTTGACAACATTCATGCAGTGATCAATATTAAAATCATCTCGCATGACTTTAAAGGTGGTTTGATCTTTCATTTCGGAGCATAAAAAATATCCTGATTGATATGAATCTATGCTTTTATGAGCAACCCCGTGCTTATGAAAGTGGGTATAAAAACATTCTACCCACCCAGGATTAGTCGATAGCACAATATGGCTATTATCCGGGTAAATTTTAACATGCCCAAAATAATTGATATTAAAACATTGGTCTAATGGTTGAACAATGTTTTTCATTTCTGCGCTTGTAGTTAAAGCGATGGTATTTTCTAGGTTCATAGGTAGGTATCATATCACAATGTTCATTTTTATGCCATTTATTAGGGCTTATCCTTAGGTATTTTTACCGTATTGTTTAAATTATTTTCATTATATAGAATTTTCATCTTTACGTTTGCAACATTGCAAAGATATGTTGAATTGAAAGGTTTAACAATGATGAGTCCGACAAATGAGCAAAATACCTCTCAGACTACTTCTGGAAGTGAAATACAAAGAGAACCACATGAGCTTTTATTAGTTGGAGAAATAGCTCATGTTGTTTCTGAATCAGTACAACAGGCAGATTTAGTTTTGCATTGTAACGGAGTACACCTTCCTCGTGCGTTTAACCATATTCATAAAGCTGCTGAAGTCGTAAAAAGCGTAGCTCAAGACCAAGCTAGTGATATGACCGAAAAAATTGTGTGTGGGGCAATCGGCGCTGGGGCTGAAATTACTACCCAAGTCGCAGCAGGCTCAGCACTGCTTTGCGTGACTTTGCCAGACTTACCCATAGCTGCAGGGACAGCTGTCATTGTTGCTAGGGTTGTATCCGTTGCCGCTTTGACAGAAACAGCGCAAAAGGTAATGGAAAGTACGGCCAAGGCTGCCGGTGATTTTACAAGAGAAGCTTGCCATGCGGGGTTTGCAATGGCAAATGGCGCTGCATCAGACGAAAGTACAAGACTTTCAGAGTTGGAGAGTTTAGTAAGAGCATTAGCATTAGAAGAGAGAGAAACCATAGAAAATGCTGCTCGTATTTTTAGCCACTCGACAGCAAGTGTGGCGCCAACCAGCTCACCAACGTATAGTCTGGCTATAACGAATTCAGACCAAAGTCCTTCATTTTTTAACACAAGATTAACCCTAAATACACAAGTTTCTGCTCAATCACAAACAAGGCGCCAGCCTGTTATTACTTCTGCGTCAGTATTAAGTGCACCTACGGCAGGTGCAGTTTTGCATCAAGAACTAGAGCTTGTTGTAAACGCTACAACACAAAATAATAGAGAATTTGAAAGAATTGCCCAATCTTCAAGTGTTGCTCAAGCTACGGCTACATTTTTTAGATCAACTCAAAGTAGTTTGGATAAAACAGTAACAGATTTCACAACATTTAGTACAGCAATCCGGCAACGCTGGCGATAGGAGTTTAATATGCCACAATTCAACCTTCCGACACTCAGTCAACAAACAAGCCAGGCTTTTATCGCAAAATTGGCACAACATTTTGAAACGGAACCTCAATCTCCAGTTAAGGCTGATTTGCTAATTGATTTACAAACTGTTTTGCCCAAGGAACATTTCGGGCAATTCGTTGCCTTTATGGAACATCAAGGGCATCGCTCTACCGATGCCCCAGGGGCTGCATTAGAGGAAAACAGAACCTATTCTTCCGCTGAATTAGCCAATATTTTGGAAAAAGTAGAAATATTGAGAGTAGCGCAAGATCGGCACAGTAAGTTTTATCAACTTACCGGGACTGCCGCTCACAAATTAACTGAACCCCAAATTGAGCTATTCATTACCCGTCATGAGCAGTTAAGTTGTGTGTCATCAGCTGCAGTTTTCTTAGGGAAATTAAGCAAAAACCCTGAAATTGTTCGTTACGGGATGGCGCTACATTCTGCTACTCAAGCGTCAGTTGCGGCAATGGCTATGATTCAAGCAGGTGCCTTAAGTTGGTCTGGTGTGAACATTGTTTTTGCCGGATTAACTGGATTACTGAGCTGTTTCCAAGAATCAGAAGGAAATGATGAAGCTATCCGCGCCATCATGGGCGCGCTGCAACTAATTTCGGAACAAATTCACTGCATGCATAAAGAAATGCGCGAAAGTTTTGAATTGGTTCTGCAAAAAATGGACCATATTGAAGTAAATTTAATCCGTGGATTCTTAGGCCTAGAGAAATTAAGCCTTGAGACCATTAGACAATTAATTACCTTAAATCAAGATAGCTTTTCTCATGGAAGGAATTTGGCGCGCATCCATGAAGTAATCCAACTGGAAGCTGGCGATTTAAGATGCCTTATTTCTGATCAACGGTTGGATTCATTGCGAGAAGCTATAGCAGCTGCTGATTTAACCAGTGAACGCTTTGTGCGAAAAGAAAAATTTAAGGATCACGAAGAAGCAATTGTGGCAAAAACACAAGCTCTCGCCTCCCACCAACCTATTCTGGAAAGAAAAGTTAATTTTAGTAGCTTTAGTCACGCAGGTGAAATAAATCCATTTCATTTTTCCAGACTGCCCGAAGT
This sequence comes from Legionella adelaidensis, assembly GCF_900637865.1. Classification (NCBI taxonomy): domain Bacteria; kingdom Pseudomonadati; phylum Pseudomonadota; class Gammaproteobacteria; order Legionellales; family Legionellaceae; genus Legionella; species Legionella adelaidensis. Next base: position 166,068 of record NZ_LR134422.1, on the reverse strand, counting down.
TTTGGCATTTCTTAGGGAAAACTTTATCTCATCACTTCCAAAACAGCTTATAAACCCAGTGGTGTGGTTAAAGGCAATGGATGCTTTATTAAAATTGCATTGTAAATTCAGACAAGATAGTGGTGAATTTTATAAATTAACAGATGAACATCTGCATACACTCAAGAGATTGACTGAGATGGGTATAAATTGGCTAGAGATCTTGAATACCATTGTCAGTGAAAATGTATTTATTAAGCTCGCAGAACAACATCGCCTAACTTTAAATAAACTGAATGAATATGTTGAGATGCGACGTGCGCAATTCGAGCAAGAAACGCAGGCAGCAACCGGCAAACCCATCGCTTTTCAATTTGCTGAGAAATTGCATAACATATTCATTCACCAACGAATACCTGTTTCAACACGAGATCAAAGAGCTGGAAATTTTTATAACATACGTCCATATGGGAAGGACTATAGTCAGTTTTTCACTCATTATGAATATTATATGCCTTTTGCAGCACGCTTCAACAATATGAGCTGCGGTTCACCCCATTGCGGTAGCTACACCATGAATACTCATGGACTCTCTAAACCTAAAGAGGCAGTTGACCTTTATAATAGTTTCGTTGCAACACAAGACGGACAACGCTTAGCAGCGTATGCGCATATAGCGCGCCTTTACCATTTACCCTCACGAATTGATTTAAAAATCTATGGCAGTAATTTGCGCGAGTCTGATAATTGGCCGCATTTGCGTTATATGCTGCATAAAAGTGATTTTGCACGTATTACTGACATTCACAGTATGCAATCTTTGCAATTTCCTTTGTTACCAATTCCTTTAGTATCCAATACTGCTTGGTCATTATCACCATATTTGTTTTTATTAGGCCTAGAGCAGGAAATGTTGGGTATTGGCACTTTATTCTATGTGTATGATTATCAGTCAATTGGGAGTGGCCAGCATGCTTATGTCATTTCAATTATTTTGCGCATGACCAATGGCCAGCAGTTTAATATCATGAATTCCAATCCGATTGCTGTCCCATCATGCCCTTGGTTTACTTATCAAGAAGATGTTTGGAATAATTGGGTAGGCGGTCATTATCCTGCAGGCTCATTGACTTACCAGCAGCAAGGTACTCAACATGATATTGGTAGAGCTCATTGGTATCATCACGCTATGTATCCAAATATGGCTGACTATCCACCACGCTATGCCCAAATGGTCTGGTTTAATCCAAATGATACGGTTATAGCAGAAGCGGTGGCTTTTGTGCGGACAAGGTATCAACAATTGCGTAAAGAGTTTCATGCGCTTTTATTAAAAGAAGTGAATGATACTACTTCAGAATTATCTAGACTGGTCACAGAAGCACATGGCCAGACGACTTTATTAAATGAAATATATTCCTGGTTTTTATATGGCTGTGATGAAGCAGGTCAGCTACCCAAACAGTTGTTAGCACCCAGCCAAATATTACCTTTTACTCCAGAAATTTTTGAACGTTTATTATTAAGACCAGTTTATAACGATCAGGATTATGTAGTTAACGATTTAATGCTACGCCAACAATGGGTAACTACGATCGGGGGTATGAATCAAAGATTAATTACTATTTTAAATTCCATGCAAGATAAATTTGGGAAGCGAATTGTCGCAGCAAATGAGTTCATGAGCTCGATTGCAGCAGATCATTTGTGTACCTCAGAAGAATTTGAGCGTACCAATACAGATGACATTCTGTATGAATTAGGAAAGAAAGCGGGCATGGATCAGATTGATCAAGCAATTTTTGCAATGACTAGAGAAATGCCTGATGCTGAATCTTGGCTAAAAGGCGCTACCGTTGCTGTGCAAGATAGAAAATTTGCTACAGAAATTACTTCTTCAGCTGATTTTCAAAGGGGAGTAGAAGCAGGGTTAATCTTACAACACGGCAAATATACTCGCCTTTTTGTGAGTGGAGTAGAGCAAATCATCACCGATGAAACCATTCCTGCAGAGTGGAGAGTTAGGATTAGTCGTAATGTCTTTGAGGTAAAAAAGATGTTTGAAAAATCTGAAGTTCATCAAAGGGTTTTAGGTTTACAAGAATGCCGGGGATTGACAACTGCTCCTGCCGATAGTGAGCAACCTGTTTTTCCAGCAACAAGACAAGCTGGTTTATTACGCTTCGGTCAATTTTCACCATCAGCAGCAACAGCAGAAACCTCAAGTAATTCTCATAAATTTAGGAATACTCCAGCCACATGAATTAAATTTAAATATTATTTAATTAATTTTTAATTTAATTAAAGTTATTATTGATTTTATTTATTTATAATCATAAAATGGTCATTAGGAATCAGGAGAAAGGGAGAGTTAAATTGAAATCATGAAAGAGTAAAATTAAAAATGAATACAACTATCTTCCCTAGCCCCTATCGCAAAGCCCTCAGCCTAGCTAAAGATTATTTTTTTCATTCCAACGATCGTTTAAAAGCATGGTTGTTGCTCATTGGAGCAGTTGCTAGCGTCGTCACCATCGCTGCCTTAACTTTTACATTGAGTTGGTGGATGACTACCTTTTGGGCGGCAATGACCGCAAAGAATGCCTCACTGTTTTTTAGCAGTATGAGAACATTTACCTTGATCGTCGGCTCATGGGGTGCTGTAAATGCTTTAAAAGATTTTTGTGTTGAAAAATTGCGAGCGCGCTGGAGAAATTGGCTCTCTGCAAAAATACTCCCAAGCTATATCAATGAGGATAATAAATACGTGGATGTAAGCCGACATGCTGATCAAATTGATCATCCTGAGCAACGAATACAAGAAGATATCAAAGTATTCACTGAAAAAAGCATTACATTAAGTCTTGATTTATTAAACTCTGTATTAACCTTAGTTTTATTCACTGGAAGTTTATGGGTAGTGGGCGGTAGTCTTTCTTTTGTTGTACTTGGTGCCAGTATTACCATTCCTGGATACATGGTTTGGAGTGCTATTCTTTTTGCAGCCGGATCAAGTTTCATAACCAGTTTAATTGGCCGGAGGCTTCCTGAATTGAATAAGAAAGAAGAATCTCTCGAAGCCGACATCAGAAAAGATTTATTTATTCTTGATAAAGATTCAGAAAATATTGCACAGGAACGTGGAGGGATGTATTACCTTCGTAAATTGCTTCGTAAATTTGGAGAACTGTATAACAATTGGAGTCAAAAAATTGTTATACAATTAAGTCTCAGTGCATTTAAAGGGGTTTATCAACAAGTCGCAATCATTTTTCCTTATCTTATGGCCGCCCCAGCTTATTTTGCTGGGCTTCTTCCTTTCGCTCAAATCATGCAAATAAGCTATTCATTCAGTTACATTCAGTCTGCCTTGAGTTGGTTTATCAATTCTTACGAAGACCTAGCAATTTATAAAATAAGTACTAAACGGATTATGGAATTAGAAAGGGCATTAGAAGAGGGTGGTTTAAATACACCCGAGCGAAATATTGATCGAATTGAAGATGCTGCTCTTGATGGTATTGAGATTGTAAATCTGGATATGGTGAGGCCCGCCTCCGAAGAGTCTAGTAGTACTGTACTGATGATGTCCCAGCTTAATGTGAAATTTCCTAAAGGTACGCATACGGTCATTCAAGGTGAAAATGGCATAGGAAAATCAACCATTACGAAGATAATAGCTGGTACTTGGAAATATGGGCATGGAGAAGTCAAGCTGCCTCCGCGTCACAAAATCTATATTCTACCGCAAAAACCGACCATGCCACATGATACATTAAGAGCGGTATTAGCTTATCCTGAGCCCTTTGACACATTTACAGATGAGGAATACAGAGTGGCGTTGCAGGCTGTGGGAGAAGAGGAGTTTATTGAAAAACTGGATACTCCAGAAGATAAGTCAGTTTTAGAAGATTGGTCTAGAAAATCAGGTGGACAACAACAAAAAATTGCATTTGCTCGCGCGGTACTTCGCAAACCAGAGATATTAATTTTAGATGAGTCCACAGCAGCAATGAGTAAAAAATATGAAAATCTGGTTTACAGTCTTACCCAATCGATGTTGAAAGACTCGACGATTATTAGTATTGCGCATCGGGATGTTGGTGAATTTCATGATCGAGCTGTAATGATTGAAGTGGACGAAGCAACTCAGCGAGTAAACGTGACTGAAACACCGCTTCGTACTTCAATAAACGATGAGGAAGAGGTCAACGAGGCAGTCCGGTATTATCCTAGTTGAATAAGATAAAAGTTTTTCATGATTCAAACTAAATTTGAGGTTTTATGGGAAAAATAATTACGCAATGTCCATCTTGTGAAGGAACACATCTTAATGTGGTGAAGATAGAGTGTGAGGATTGTCTTACTAAATTTGAAGGTCGATTTGAGATATCCAGTTTACTAAGACTTCCCGAGGAAGATTTGCAATTTATTTTAGACTTTGTACGGTGTTCCGGCAGTCTTAAAGAAATGGCTACGATTCAAAAAGTATCGTATCCCACTTTAAGAAATCGCCTGAATAATTTAATTCAAACTTTGGACAACATCGAACTGCAAAAAGAAAGCTCCAAAGAAGAAATTTTATCATTGCTAGAGGAAGGTAAAATTTCTGCCAAGGATGCGGCTATTATGCTAAAACGTTTGTGAGGATTGGGCTATGAATCAAGAACAAAAACGACTGTTAACCATGTTAGAAGAGCGTAAAATCTCGCAAGAAGACTACCTTTTGCTGTCTAATGCACTTAAGAAAAAATCAGTGTTTGCTAATCTTGAGAACTCTATTCTAATCAATCCTTTTAAAAGAATTGCGGGTATCAAAGCATTGCTGCTTGGTTTTATTCTCTTAGTCCTGATGAGTATCCTGGGTTCTTATGCGAATATTTATTACGATGGTGTGCTTGGTTATCTTCTGCCGGATGGAATAAAAACAACGGTAAAGCCCAATTTCTTTTTACTTTGTTACCAAAACATAATTGCTTCTGTCGTCCTGGCTGCATTTTTTCTTCTCGCTGCTCTTCTTTACAGGAAAAAGAGAATCCGCCCGATTGATTTTTTTGGAATGGTAGCATTGTCCCGTTATCCATTATTTATCTCAGTTATATTCACTTTTTTAGAAAAATTAATACGACCAGAAGAGTTTAAGATAGATTATTCAAAAGGAATTGAGCTGCATTTTAGTGTTTTTGGAACAGTATCGAACTTATTGTTTACTCTATGCTTCATCTGGCAAATCATCACTTATTTTTTTGCATTGAAAGAAGCGTCTGGTCTGGAAGGAAAATCTTTATGGATCAGCTTTATCATCACTTTTCTTGTTGGGGATGTATTTACTATGGCTTTAACTCGAGCCTTTATATAAATATTTCGTTAAGTTTTGATTGGAAATAATATATGTCCAAATTTAGTCAAACATTTCAACAGCAATATGCATTAGTCACAGACTGGATAGAAAGAATAATGTGGTTTGGATGCAGATCCTCTGAATATGCCACTTATCCCAATGCATTAACTCAGATAATTCACAATGTTGTAGGTCCAGTTTGTGCGGTGGTTATTGGAGTTCCGCTTCGCATATTAATCGGTGGGGCTTATAGCGCAATTTGCGGAGGGATTTCTCAGCTTGCTCATTGGGGAGTTTCTCTGATTCATTGGATGTATGGCTTAGCAAGACCACAATCTCAAACTATGGATTTGCAAACAGTCCCTGGGACTGAGGGGGTTCAAGCACACCCTATGATTCCAGCATCAGAAGGAAATCAAGTTGTCTTGCAATCCAATAAGCCAGCACCATTAACTTTCGTAGAAAAAATTAGACCCTATCAGAACAAAAAATTAATAGAAAAAAAGAGTAATCTGGATATCCAAATTAAAAAATTACTGAGCCGAATCAAGCAAGAATTATCAAGTTTAAACGCTCAATGTCATCAATACGATAATCTTTGTCAAAAGATATCCGATTTAAAGTCTAGGTTACGAGGGAAAAAATATGATGCAGAGACAGCAATGAAATTTTCTCACTACGAGACTGCCCAGGAAGAAATACGTGATTTTAGTCTCAAATTAGTGTATCCGCAGCTCCCAGAGCGTTGGTACAGAACTGTGACTAGGGACAAGCCAGTTTATGTCGCTGATCAGAAAGCCAGAGCTCAAGCTCAAAAAGAGTATAAAGACATTCAAGAAAAGTTAGAGCAATTGTCTTTGTCTCCTACCAAAATTCCTACAATCGAAATGACTGCCCGTAATACCCTTATTCAGCTTGAATGCAGTCTGAAAGTGCTCGCAACCAAAGTAGGTAGAACGAGACGAGAATCTGATTTATTAGGCATTTTGCGTGAATACAAAACAATTTTAAAAAAATCAACACAATATATAACTCAAGAACCTTTATTTGATGTGCGGGAATACTGGCCACAAAGTCCTTATGCAACTGGTTTTTATAGTGCCTATATGATGAGCCAATTAACACGGAATAATGCTCTATTTCAGGCTCTTCCCGTGGAAATCCAAGAGGAAATCGTGGTGGCTGCTACTCCTAATTTACAGGCAGAGGAAAGTAGAGAAATATTCGGTTTGATTTCAAATTCAAGAAAGTAAAATGAGTGCGGGGCGTCTACTTCGATTTACGTTTAAACTTGTGAGAATAGCCCAGAGAGTTGTTCAGGACCCCGGGCAAATATATAATTTTTATCCTAACAGAGAACTTACAATATTAATCACAGAGATGATAAGTATCATGCGAGATGAAACGAGCACTGCAATCTTTGCCAACGATGTCATCGGATTGGTGATTAATTAATCCGATGACATCGATGCTATTTTGCATTTTATCAAAATTTCCAACGACGCTATATAGCGAGCCACATTGCTCATAAATAACGCTGAATGTTAGCGCATTTCCTATCCAGTATCCAATGATAGGGTGTCTTTGACCAATCGCTTGTGGGCATTCTTTTGATGCGACTGCTGAAGTAAAATAACCTTCCGTTTTATTGTCGGGCAGAAAGGTCAGTTCAAGAAGTGAGCCACGCTGATTTTTGTATTTTTTCAATGTCATTTTTTATACTCCTTAGATGGAAAACAAAAGAAGTATAATGGTTCATGCGATTATCAAATATCAGGAGTATTACGGATAGACACGGCAAAAAAGGGCAATTAACTCTGCTCGTGTTGTAACATCTAACTTGCGTTTTGCAGCAGTGAGATGTGTCTCTACGGTTCTAGGAGAGATACTTAATTGTTTTGCAATTTTTTTATCGGTATATCCTTTCGATAACAAACGAATGCATTCATTCTCGCGTTTACTTAATACTGTTATGCCTTTTGCTTGGGGAAGTGCAATACTAAAACCAATTAATCCCATAAGCTTGCCATGATTATCAATGAGCGGTGACTTCCTAGAAAGAATATTAACGAAGGTGTTGTCATGTCTAACAATTTGTTCAAAATGATTTTGGCTTTGCTGCGTTTCTATGACCGATTTATCATGCAACCGGAGTTCATCTGCGTATTCATGCCAAGGGAAATCAGTATCAATTTTATTGACTATGTCTCCAAGGGAGCCGTAGCCCGCTGAATGGCCAATAAAAAACGAGTTCGCCCATAGATAGCGTCCTAGTTTATCTTTGATAAAAACAGGACCATCAATTAGATTATAAGAATTAAGATTTAATGAATTTGAATAAATTACTTGATTCAACATACCACATCACTTATTAAGTTGGCTTATTCTCAGGCAATGAAGTCTTGAAAACCTGATGGTTTTCCTTATTGCCAATTGAGAGCTTATCTAAGATACTTTTTTCATGCTCAGCAATATAATTGAGGCATGGGAGCATTACGTTATCAATAATTTTTCTACCTAAATTAATTTCCTGTTGTTCCTTGGAAATATTCCCAATCATTCTTTGAATATTAAAGGCTGTCCAGCCTAAAACACAATGACCTAGCCAGCCCCAAAATGCTACTTGTGGATCAGTTTTTATTTTTCCAGTGCTATGCTCATGGTAACTATTGATTAATGCCTCAAATAAAGACCAATTAATCGCATGATTCAAAAGAATTCTGCTCCATTCTAAGCCATATCCAATAACTTCCAATCCGGGATTCATTAAGCCTGCACTTTCCCAATCGATAATATGGGGTGTACCATTTGCATCCCATAACACGTTTTTTGAATGCATATCACGGTGAGTAATCACTAATTCTGTATTTAAAATGGGTATGCTGATTTCAAAATGATTGTTCCAGTTTAGGATGTTAGGCAATAAGTTATTGAGCTCCTGGGAGTTAGAGCTCTTAATCAATTGAATCCAATCGTCATTATTGAAAAAATCGTAATGACTGACATCTACACCAGGAATATTGAGCCTGGTTGCATGCATTGCGGCATATATTTTACCAATCTTGGAAACATGAGCAGTTGTTATTTCTTTTTCAGATAATATTTGCCCATCTACATAGGGGTAGATGATATAAGCTTTCCGACCTAGCTTGGTCACATATTGATCGTTAATCCGCAGGGCGCTTATCGCAGGAATATGGGCAATCTTGAAATGTTCAGCAATGGATTCTGCCAGTTCATAAGCCGTTTTAAAATTCTCTTTCGCAACGATATGTGGGTTGATTTCTTTAACAGCAAACACGCCTTTTGATGTTTGTAATTTTATCATCTTATGCAAGGCGCCACCGGAAAGAGTTTCAGGTTGAAATATGATCCCTCCTAATCCGGCATGCTGTATCAATTCAAAAATACTCAAAATTAACTTTCTCTGCAATTATAAATAGGAGTAACGTAACAGCATCATCGGCTAATTACCACTAAGGAACTCAAACTATTTGCTTTGCGAAAGCAAATAAATTTGCTCACTGGCGGCTGTTAATCCTTTGGTCTGTAAGTGGGGTTAGGCTATCAAACTAAGAAAGCAATTCTTATTTTTAATTATATCCATTAGCTCAATATCTCCCGGTCGAACTTGTGATGACAAATGATTGTCCTTATTTTGCTCTTTTGTGTTAAAATATTGACAAAAATAATATTGAGATTCTGCTATGCCCTCCCAAGACAACGAATATTATATCCAAGCTGTGAACTGGATTATTGATAATCCTGACGATATAAGTGTTCCTATGAGGTTAAAAATAGCTTTCTTGCGATTTGTTAATTTATCACCGGAGAAAAAGTCCAATCTGCTACTTGACTTACTGAAAATAACTAAGCTGCCGAGTGCGATTGGAAAATCGTTGCCTGAGCTGACATTTGATTTACAAGGGCTACCCGAAGAATTGTATTCAGAGATTGCTGCTCAATTAAACACCGAAGCGGATAAAAGCAGTCTAGTATGTGTTTCAAAAAACATACACGCTTTTCTCCAGCCAGGTCGTTTGTTTGATAAATTTCTACAGCGAGTCGCGTATGGTGATCAGGATAAGGCAGAGAAGTTATTTAAAGATGTTTACAAAGGGAATATAGAAAAGATACAGGCGGCGTTACTTCATCAAGGGACATTCACAGATTTTTCTGGTCGCACCTTTCACTGCTCCGCATATGAGTATGCTTACTGGGCGAAAGATACGCATATGTGTCGAATGCTTGAGAGCTACATGGATGTTACTACTAAAGCCAAGATGTTAAATCGTATTGATGAAATAGAAAATACAGGGCTGTCTTACACCCAACATGGTGTTGAACAGCGTACGCGTCATTTTGATTTCACTCCATTAATACACGCGCTTAAAACTTATATTGAGGGCTATGAGAATTGGATCGCTACCAATTCGCAAGCCTTAATTACCGCCGCGTGGCTCCAAATTGGTCTAGCTCAGCGTGACATACCTGCTCACGCTGCCCAAGAATATTGCCGAGAAGACCGTTCGTTTTTTCCGTGTCCTGAATTTAACGAAACAACCCTACCGCGAAACTTAACCTTTTATGATGCTAAGAGAGAATGTGATGTATTCTTATTTCCTTTAGATTCAAATGTTGGTCTTGGTTTCACGTTTGCATTAATGCGGGGAGCATGGTCGAAAGCTGCAGAAGCTGCGGGAGAGGTCGGTTTTTACCTGGCGCATAATGATCTGGAAGCTATAACTCGTCTTGATGCAGTGAGGACCGCTGATCTTATTCAGTCGCGCGCCAATCTAACAGGGCCCTCATTACAAGGGTATGATAGTTGGATTGCCTCAGGAAGATACTAATAAGCGCATATTCAAGGGGGCTTCTTTAGTACTTTGCATGGTTGATATTCGATAAAAGTCCCAGGGAATTATTCCGCTTCAGGCGTATTTTCCATATTTTTACTATGATCAATAGATGGATAGCAAAAAGATAGAGAGATACCTGTTTGTCGATGGAATAATAACTAAAATTAAACAGAATGCGTAAAAATATCGCTCGATCCTTTGCTGCTTTGGAAATTTAACAGGGTATGAAGCTTAAAAGGAAGCTTAATTTTGCAGTAAGCGTGGGCTTATATGTATCAAGGAATGAAATAAAGAGAACCCTGTTTAACAAGGAGGTTTTATGAAAGCGCTCATTTTTCGTGGGATTGGGAAAATTTGTTTGGAAGACGTAGCAAAACCCACTATACAAAACAATTTTGATGCAATTGTAAAAATTACTACTTCGGCTATCTGCGGAACCGATCTACATTTTATTCGTGGAACTATGGGCCCGATGGAAAATGGAACTATTTTAGGACATGAAGCAGTTGGTGTTGTAGAAGAAGTAGGGAAAGGCGTGAGGAACTTAAACCCGGGGGATAGGGTAGTTGTTCCTTCCACTATTGCTTGTGGCTATTGCTTTAATTGCCGTAAAGCAAATTATTCTCAGTGCGATAATGCAAATCCAAACGGGCCTGATGCAGGCACTGCTTTTTATGGTGGACCTAAAATGACGGGGCCTTTTAATGGTTGTCAGGCTGAATATGTGTTAGTTCCCCATGCAAATAATAACTTGGTTAAACTTTCAGATGCTGTATCAGATGATCAAGCTATTTTAGTGTCGGATATTTTCCCTACTGCTTATTTTTCAGTGGATATAGCGAATGTAAAAAAAGGGGATGTTGTTGCTGTACTGGGTTGTGGTCCGGTGGGGCAATTTGCTATCGCTAGTTGTAAATTAAGAGGGGTGTCAAGGATATTTGCTATTGATGCTATACCTTCACGACTTGAAATGGCAAAGAGTCAGGGAGCCGAATGTATTAATTTTAATAAAGAGGATCCCTTGGAAATTATTAAAGAACTCACAAAAGGCTCCCTGTGTGATGTTGTTATTGACGCAGTTGGTATTGATGCATACGCCCCCTCTAAAGGACCAGCGGCCAAGAAAGCAGAGAAAAACAAAAAAACATACGAAGAAGAAGTTTTGCAAGTTGCGCCTCATGCATTAAATAATGATGAATGGGTTCCAGGAAACGCGCCGAGCCATGCGCTTCGGGAGGCAATTAAACTGGCTGCTAAATGCGGCACGGTCTCAATTGTTGGTGTATATCCCCCAGAATTTAATGTGTATCCCATTGGAGAGGCAATGAATAAAAATTTAAAAATCGTAATGGGCAATTGCCCGCATCGCGCTTATATTCCTGAGTTATTGTCTCTAATTGAAGATAATCGCATCAACCCGTTGTCCATTTTAACGCAAAGAAAACCGCTTGAAGATATTGTCGATGCATATAAACAATTTGATGCGCGCAAAGAGGGGTGGATAAAAGTAGCGCTTTTCCCAGGGTGATTCTAATAAGATCTGGTGGAAAAGCATCTTACATCTTGGCGCAGTGTTTCATTCTCTGCAGCTTCTTTGCCTTGCAATTTTCTCTATAGCTAAAATATTAAAAAATAAATCTATAATCAATATATTATCTCTCTATTAGAGCCTTGATGAGAATTCAATTTTTAGGTGCCGCCCAAACAGTGACTGGGTCGAAATACTTTGTTCAAACTGCTCAAAGCAATATATTGGTAGATTGTGGTCTTTTCCAAGGGTATAAAGAATTAAGGTTGCGGAATTGGATGCCTCTTCCTATTGACCCTCGAAAAATTGATTATGTATTATTGACTCATGCGCATATTGACCACAGCGGCTATATTCCTCTTTTAATAAAAAATGGTTTTCGAGGAAAAATCTTATGTACAGCCGCAACGAAAGATTTATGTAGTATTTTATTGCCAGACAGTGGTCGTCTTCATGAGGAGGACGCGCGTTACGCAAATCGTAAAGGATACTCCAAACATCATCCAGCCTTACCACTTTATACGCAAAAAGAAGCTGAAGACTCATTAAGCTATTTTCATATAGTCCCTTTTGCTGAGCGGATTAAAATTGCTAACAGGGTACATGCTACATTTTATTATGCGGGTCATATTTTAGGTGCTTCCTTTATTCGCCTAGAGCAGGGAGATACTTCTATATTATTCTCAGGCGATCTGGGTAGAAATGCCGATCCTTTGATGTTTGCACCGAATAACCCTCCTTCATCCGATTTTTTGGTTATTGAATCAACTTATGGCAATCGCACCCATGTTGCGTCTGATCCTTTAGTTCAGCTGAAAGCCATTATTAATCGTACGGTCAAACGTGGCGGTTCCATTCTCATTCCTTCTTTTGCTGTGGGACGAACACAAGCATTACTTTATTACCTGCATGAATTAAAATCTAAAAAAGAAATTCCTGATATTCCAGTGTTTGTTGATAGCCCAATGGCTACCGATGCGACAAAAATCTTTGCTATCTATACCGATCAAAATAAATTAACAAAAGAACAAAATAGAGCAGTGTGCGGAGTGGCTCATTATATTAACTCCATTGATGAGTCTATCGCTTTAGATAATCAAAAATATCCGGTAATTATTATCTCGGCCAGTGGAATGGCAACTGGAGGACGCGTTATCCATCATATTCGTTATTTTGCGCCCCATCCTAAAAATACTATATTACTAAGTGGTTTTCAGGTTGGAGGCACTCGTGGCGATAGAATGCTACGAGGCGAGAAAGAAATAAAGATGTTTGGGCAAATGGTCCCGATACGTGCCGAAATAGTACAGATAGAAAATATATCTGCACATGCAGATTCTACTGAAATGCTTAATTGGCTGGCACATTTAAAAAAAGATCCACGTAAAATATTCATCACGCATGGTGAAATGGGAGCAGCCGAAGCACTAAAATCTCAAATAAAGCAAAAATTTCACTGGGATTGTGAAATACCTTCTTATTTAGATTCTGCAATATTATGCGAGGATTCTAAATGAAAATGCATGCGATGCTCATGAGAAATAGTCATGAAAAATTAATATATACCCAAATTGAAAAACCCCTTCCCAATGCTTACCAGATTCTGATTAAAGTCACTACATGCGGCATATGTAGAACCGACCTGCATGTTGTCGATGGTGAGTTGAAGTTTCCAAAGCTTCCTCTGGTGCCAGGTCATCAAATTGTTGGGATAATCGAAGCCTTAGGAGAAAATGTTCATTCCTTTACCGTTGGTCAGCGAATTGGTGTTCCCTGGTTAGGTGGCAGCTGTGGTGTTTGTCAATTTTGTTTGGCGGGTCGAGAAAATCTCTGTGATGAGGCAAAATTTACTGGATATCAGATTGACGGAGGATTTGCAGAATATTGTGTGGCGAATGCGCAATTTTGCTTCCCTATACCGGATGGTTATTCAGATATTCAAGCGGCCCCTTTGTTTTGCGCAGGCCTTATTGGGTACCGCGCATTATTAAAAACCATGGATGCCAAACATTTAGGATTATACGGTTTTGGCTCGGCTGCACACATATTGACACAAATTGCATATAAACAAGAGCGTAAAATTTATGCATTCACAAACCCAGGTGATTCCATCGCCCAAGAATTCGCATATAAGTTAGGTGCCAGTTGGGCCGGAGATGCGGAAAAATCCCCGCCTCATCTTCTTGATGCAGCGATTATTTTCGCTCCTGTGGGTTCATTGGTTCCATTAGCATTGAAAAATACGGTTAAAGGAGGAATTGTTGTGTGTGCGGGTATTCACATGAGTGATATTCCGAGTTTTCCTTATGAAATCTTGTGGGGAGAGCGAACGCTATGTTCTGTGGCAAATTTAACTAGAAAAGATGGGGAAGAGTTCTTATCGTTAGCCCCAACTATACCCGTTAAAACTGAAACCCATACATATGCTCTAGAAGAAGTGAATGAAGCCCTTGATGATCTCCGATATGGGAAATTTACAGGTTCCGCGGTTATTGTAATTAATAAAAAAACAGCAGCTATCAAATGAAGAACGAAAAATTAACAGGTATGTTATTGAGCTTTTTACAATCGAAGTGGCAATTGTTTATTGTGCTTCTTTCTCTTGTAACTATTGCTATCTATCTTCTTCTTGGTTTTTTAAACAACCCGCTAGCGAATGTTCCTTTGTTAATTTTAATTATCTTTGGGGGCTTGCCGTTAATTCTGCAAATTTTTTTGAAACTGCTTAAAAGAAATTTGGGTGCTGACTCTCTTGCTGCAATTGCTTTAATCACTGGGATAATCTTACAGCAATATTTAGCTGCATCTTTAATTATTCTAATGTTAGCCAGTGGGCAAACATTAGAGCATTATGCGCGGCGCAAGGCTTCTTCTGTTTTATTGGCATTAGTAAAACGGATGCCCACGTTCGCTCATCGCAGGATTAACAGGGTAATTGAAGATATTCCATTGGGAGACATTGAGATTGATGACGAAATTGTTATCTATCCGCATGAAGCTTGTCCGGTAGATGGAACTGTAATAGAAGGCAATGGCTCTATGGATGAATCTTATCTTACTGGAGAACCTTATCAGGTTTCTAAAGCTCCCGGTGTATCTGTTTTATCGGGTGCTATCAATGGAGAGTCAGTGCTCATTATTAAAGCAACTAAACTTCCTGTCGATTCCAGATATGCAATTATTGTAAAAGTCCTGGAAGAAGCTCAGCAAAAACGTCCGTCTATTCGAAGGTTAGGCGATCAAATTGGAGCTCTTTTTGCGCCGGTAGCACTTCTATTTGCAATTGGTACTTGGTATTTTACTAATGACGCCATGCGTTTTCTTGCCGTACTGGTAATTGCAACACCGTGTCCTCTATTAATTGCGATTCCGATTACCATCATTAGTGCTATTTCACGTGCTGCAAAGCAAGCCATTATCATAAAAGACCCTGTCGTTTTGGAGCAATTGCCAACCTGTAAAACCGCTATTTTCGATAAAACGGGAACACTGACTTATGGAAAACCTGCATTAACTGAAATTTATACCGCTCCGAATTTTACCAAAGAGCAAGTACTCCTGTATGCAGGGAGTCTTGAGCGTTATTCAAAACATCCTCTTGCTAGTGCTGTGATTAAAGCAACTCAAGAACACCACATTGAATTAATAGAATCCTCAAACGTGTCAGAAAAGCCAGGGCAGGGTTTAAATGGCACTATTAATAATCGGAAAGTGAAGGTTACGAGTCGAAAAAAATTATTAGAATTGATGCCTGAATGTAAATCTTTACTTCCCCCTGTTACCCCAGGCTTGGAATGCATTATTTTGATAGATGATCAGTATGCGGCTGCTTTACATTTTCATGATGCGCCACGGGCGGAAAGTAAATCATTTATTACTCATTTGACACCATCGCATCAGTTTAAAAAAATAATGCTAGTTTCAGGGGATCGGGAGTCAGAGGTTATTTATCTCGCGGAATTAATTCCGTTTACAGAAATACATGCCTCGCAAAGCCCGGAACAAAAGTTAGCCATTGTGCGTAATGAAAGCAAAAAAGCTCCTACAGTATTTATGGGCGATGGTATCAATGATGCTCCCGCTTTAACTGCCGCTACAGTGGGTATTGCATTTGGGCAGCACAGTAATGTTACTGCTGAAGCTGCGGGCGCCGTTATTATGGATAATACCTTATATAAAGTGGATGAGTTACTTCATTTGAGTGCTAGTACGAGAGCTATTGCAGCACAAAGTGCCATTGGTGGAATGTTTTTAAGTCTTATTGGAATGGGATTTGCAGCAACCGGCTTTATAAGCCCGGTTGTTGGGGCAATTCTTCAAGAATGTATCGATATTCTTGCTATCATTAATTCATTACGTTTGACTTTTGGATCCAAAATTAAAATTGATTTACCGAATGATGCTAGTTTAAAAAAATGATAGAAATATAAATAATTTCTGTATTAGGGAAATAAAGAGGAATAATGAACCACGATCACCAGCCTCCCGCCAAGGGAAATAACGCCAAAGGGCATTGCTGCCATAAAAAACAGAATATACAAAAACAGCAGAGCTTTACTGCGGAAAGTGATGAAAACATTATTTATACATGCCCTATGCATCCAGAAATTAGACAATCAACCCCCGGGGACTGTCCAATTTGCGGTATGGCGCTAGAGCTTGAAAGAGTAACCTCAGTAGAAGAGGTGAATCCAGAATATAGCGATATGAAGCGTCGATTTTATATTGCATTGTTTCTCACTTTGCCTGTTGTGTTACTGGAGATGGGTGGACATGGATTACAACATTGGGTACGGGCTAATACTTCTCAATGGGCACAGCTTCTTTTGGCAACGCCAGTAGTATTATGGTGTGGCTGGCCTTTTTTTCTGCGTGGGGCAAAATCGCTCCAAACCCGACAATTAAATATGTTTACGTTAATTGCCATGGGGATTAGTGTGGCGTGGGTTTATAGTGTTATTGCGGTATTATTTCCTGAATTATTTCCTACTGTTTTTCAAAATAGGGAAGGGACTGTAGCCGTTTATTTTGAAGCAGCCGCTGTAATCACCACACTGGTATTACTAGGTCAGGTATTAGAGTTGAAAGCTCGCCAACAGACTGGAAGCGCTATTCGAGCTTTGCTAAATTTAGCACCAGAAAGTGCTCATCGTATTCAAAAAGAGGGTAATGAGGAAGAAATATCACTCGATAAAGTGCGAGTGGGTGATAAGCTTCACGTGCGTCCTGGTGAAAAAATTCCAGTGGATGGTGAGATATTAGAAGGGCGAAGCTTTGTCGATGAGTCAATGGTGACAGGGGAGCCTGTTCCTGTAAGCAAAGAAGTAGGTGCTAAGGTTATCGGGGCTACGATTAACCAGACCGGTAGTTTTATTATGAGCGCCATGCATGTAGGCAGCGATACCATGTTAGCACGCATTGTCCAAATGGTAAGTGAAGCCCAAAGAAGTCGTGCGCCTATTCAGCGGTTAGCAGATACTGTATCTGGCTGGTTTGTACCAGCTGTTATTTTGATTGCAATCTTCTCTTTTATTATGTGGGCGTGGTTAGGACCACAACCCTCATTAAGTTATGGTTTGGTTGCCGCAGTCTCAGTGCTTATTATTGCATGCCCTTGTGCGTTGGGTTTAGCTACGCCCATGTCTATTATGGTTGGTATAGGAAAGGGAGCTCGAAGTGGAGTGTTAATTAAGAATGCTGAAAGCTTGGAGCGCATGGAAAAGATAGATACCCTTGTGATTGATAAAACAGGTACGCTTACCGAAGGACATCCTAAACTAACCCATATTATTCCCTCTGAGGAATTTAATGAAGAAGATATTCTAAAGTTTGCTGCGGCAATAGAGCTTCAAAGCGAGCATCCCATTGCTAAAGCTATCGTCACAGCAGCTGAAGCAAAACAATTGCAATGGGATAAAGTAGAGGGTTTTGAATCACTTACCGGGAAGGGAGTAATAGGAAAAATAAATGGCCAGCGTATTGCTATTGGCAATGTAAAACTAATGCAGGAGTATGGAAATGCTTCTACAACTCTTTTTGAAAAGGCTGATGAATTCCGTAGTAAAGGCGCCTCTGTTATGTTCCTTGCACTAGATGGTAAAACAGCCGCTCTCTTGGTGGTGGAAGATCCTGTTAAATCAACTACAAAAGAAGCCATTTCCAGGTTACAACAAAGTGGTATAGAAGTGGTGATGTTAACAGGAGATAATAAAAAAACAGCAGAAGCGGTAGCTGATACCCTGGGAATAAAGAAAGTTATGGCAGAGGTTATGCCGCAAGATAAAAGCCGCATTGTGAGCGAACTTAAAGATAAAGGATTGATGGTTGCTATGGCGGGTGACGGCGTCAATGATGCTCCAGCATTAGCAAAAGCAGATGTGGGGATTGCTATGGGAACAGGTACTGATGTTGCCATTGAAAGTGCGGGCATTACTTTACTTAAAGGAGATCTTCTTGGTATTGCCAAGGCTCGCTTTTTATCCGAAAAGACCATGAGTAACATACGCCAAAATCTTTTTTTTGCCTTTATTTATAATGCAATGGGCGTGCCCGTAGCTGCAGGCTTATTGTATCCACTAACAGGGCTCCTCTTAAATCCAATTATTGCTGCCGCAGCAATGTCACTATCTTCTGTTTCCGTGATTTTGAATGCGCTTAGGTTGCGACGGATAACAATGTAAACATTTCAAGCCCAATTACTCCTTGAAGCTATTGTGCGCTATGGCGCACAATGGTAGGATGAGACGTGTGCGTTATTACGTACGCATTATAAATTTGGCGGAATGAAGGAGTGTCTCTCATGCCTGAAAATAAAATATTAAGCAAAAGTGCTCAAAAGGTACAAGAAGCTCTCGCTCAAAAAGGTATATCTTTTGAAGTAATTGAACTTTCTGAAAGTACCCGTACTGCAAATGATGCTGCAAATACCATAGGATGTGACGTAGCACAAATTATAAAGTCCTTGTTGTTTTGTACTGCAAAAACAAATTATCCTGTTTTAGTATTGGCCAGTGGCGTTAATCGTGTGAATGAAAAAATTATTGAGCAATGGGTAGGTGAAAAGATTGTTAAAGCGGATGCGCACTTTACTCGTGAAATAACTGGCTTTGCTATTGGTGGCGTTCCTCCTGTGGGGCATAAACAAACGATTACCTCTGTTTTTATTGATGAAGAGTTACTGCAACATACTATTCTTTGGGCTGCTGCTGGCACCCCTAACGCAGTTTTTAGCTTGCGTGCTAATGAGATCGAAACTTTAACTCAGGGAAAAGTAATTGCTCTTAAGTAAGCGGATTATGAAAAATTTTTTTGGATAATCCCTATTAATTTCATTCTCAGTGATCAGATTATGGGTGCCTCATGCCAACATTACGGTCTACCAGAGTGTGTTTGGTGACTGCGATTCAATTTACACAACCCTAACTTATATAGAAAATCCCTCAAGGCCTGGAACTGCGTGTTCGCTTGCATCTTGTTCGATACATTTTTTCTCTTGGTTTAAACTAATAAGGAGGAGTCTTGCAGTATCAAGCGCTTGTGAGCGCAATTTAAATTGTCCTTCGTTTAAAATGGCTTCCTCCGCTTCAATAAATCCTTGTAATGCTCGTTCTTTTTCCGACGAATTTTCAATGCCTATGATTCGCTCTAATAAACTTTGCCGTTCTTTGTAAGGATAAGCCATAATTATAATCCAAAAAATAGGTTGTTTGTCGAATTTTAATTCAAATCAGCATGGCTCTCAAGAGTCAATAGGGAATATATTTGAAAGATCTTACTACTCTTGCCAGGTAGGTTAAACCCTGGGTGACCAGCAGGTTTCGGGGCCACCTCTTTGTTCAGAGTTAGAGGGTAAAATCTTTAATTGTATCTTCAACAAACTCTTTTATAAGAAGATTAAAAGCATCCGGTTCATCAAGCATTATCGCATGTCCCGCATTAGCAAGGGTGTGTACTTTATTTCGCCAAAGATTTTTAAAATGTAACTCATTTCGTACATAATCATAATTAATAGCACTGTCTTTTTCTCCTGCTACCACAGCGATAGGCTTTTCCCATTCAGCAATAATGTCGCATTGATTTCGGCCTATTCCGTTAATAATCGATTGGGGATAGAGAAATCTTGCGCCTTCATCAGTAGCTAGGACCGCGTCGATTAGAAATTTTTTTTCTTCACTACCATCATAACCACAGGGTTTGGCTAGTAATTTAGCTTCTGCTACGCTTATATCTTTTTTCCCAAAACAAGCCATAATTTCAGGACTAAGTGCTTTGAATCCTTTTTGCATTCCTTGGAGCGATACTTCAAAAGGAGGCGTTCCTGTAATAAGCAGACCAGCTAATTGAGGGATCCTGGATGTCATCTCCAAAGCAACGTGTCCACCAAGGGACCATCCCACAATAATTAATTTTTTAATAGTTAACTGATTAACTACTTCTGTTACTGCTTCAGCAAACCCAGGATAACTATAGGTTTTTAATGGTTCAATAGGGGGTGCACTTTCACCATATCCGGGCAAATCTATCGCAATGCGATGATAAGATTTAAAAATATCTGCATTCATCTGCTGATTAAAAAAATTTTTATTCGTGCAGTGACCATGAAGAAATAACAAAGAGCAAGGCATTCCTCTATTTTCTTCCCATACTGATAGATTGCCCACAGAAGTAATCACTGTATTCTCCTGAAATAATTGCGGAATGATAACATATTGTAGTTGGTAAGTTTTTCTAGAAATATACTATTGCCTATTGACCAAATCTCGGTTTCTTGGCAAATGGTGGCTCAAGGGACACCTCGTCATTAGGTGGAACCGGATTGGCGAAGTGACCTATTTGACTAGGTCTTCCTGGAAGCGGCTGAAAATGAGTTACGCCTTTTACAGAACCATGCGTCCTAACCAAATGTCGTGTGTACCCTGGGTTGCCTGGCGCCAAATTAACCGGGTTAAGTGAATAAATACCGGGATGAAATGCAGCTCCACTTATGCCAGAGAGAGAGGTAATAGGCATTTGTATACTTCGAAGCACGGTATCAATCGAAGGTAGTGGTTGTTGCTGGCTTGCTGTTCTTTGAAAAGCGGCTTCTTGTATACCTTCTTTTATTGACGGTCCTACCGATTGAGGGTATCTGTAGAAGAGCGATTGAGGAGAGTGACTTACTGGCAGTGAAGAAATAGAGGGTAACATTGTCTGTTGAGGTCTTTGAAATACAGGCACCTGCGAAGGAGCAGTGTTTGCCAAACCAGGTATGTGGGTGCGGGTTTCTGTCTGCGAGCTAGAAGATGTGGCCTGACTCGAAGCCGCTACCATAGGTGATGGATAAATTAAATTTCGAAGCATTGGGTTAAATGAGCCGGGTGTATTGATTTGTGTGTTTTCTAATGGCTTTTCTAAGTTATGGCTGGCTGGGTGATTATAAACGTCTACTAAGGCTTGTGCGTAGGATGGTAAGTTTACAAGGCGGAGATTACAGCCTCTTTTTAGCAACTGATGTGTTAAGTTTATAAAATTTGACGCGGTCATATCATCTGGCTTCGATAAATACCAGATAGATTTAGGGTTTATAATACGAGCGAGTTTTAGGAGATAGGGAATCCTTGCATTGGGAGGATAAAATATCACACCATCGCGCAGTATGGGTACTATCTCTTCTAAGTACTTTTGTTTGCCAGGGTTAAATAGAACGCCGGGAGGTAAATTATGTGCAAGAAATAGTAGATAATTTCTGCTTACCTCACCAGAAGTCTGTATCCCTGGATGGGCTAATTCGTTTCCTGGAGAATAGTCTCTTCTAGTAAATCTCGGCAAAGTTTGTTGGGATTCGCCATATCCTCTTCTCTCACTGCTGGTGGGTATATTTGAATAAGATAATCTAAAAAATTTCCCCGTACTTACTTGGCGTTGTAAAAATTCTATTACCTCCAAACGCGTGTCTTTCGGTAAGTGGATGATGGTATTTTTAGGTATAGTCTGTACCAGGCGTTTTATTTCAGACAGACTGTAGTAAGGGTTAAGTACAAAAAACACACCGGGAGCTATGTGCTTTAATACCTCACTGACCAATTCTATCGAAGCTCTATGGGAAAACCCTAGTCCACACCCCGGGTGTATTTGTTGCACCGTTTTTCTATAAAATTCCAGTTTATCTTGGCCTAATGCAATAAAGTCCATTACCAAAAAAGAACCTGGAGCTAACTGACTAAAATTGATGTCGTTCCTTTCTTCATTAAGGGAAACATAAGTCAAAGGCTTTAAACTTCTTAATATAAATTCAACGTCCTCGCATTGTGAAATATTGATTCCCCGCTCTTCGCGTAAACCTGAAACCAGGCTCGATGTTAAAGGAGTACAGTGAAATGTATGCAAGGGCGGAAGCTGGGAAAAAAAGGTGTGAACTGTATTTTCAGGTAAGTAGGGAATAATTTTAACGTCGGCAAGCATGATTTTTTATGGGTCAAACAAAACATTAATAATACATTTTAAAAATATTTATTCAAGCCGTCTGGTATAGTAGCAAGGTTGAAAGCCGCCCGCTTAAAATGAGAAGGTTATAAATTATTGGATTTTGCTCAATCTATTTAGCACCGGTGACTGAAATTATTTCGTTTTTATCCTCAGTAAAGAAATAATTGACACATCGGTGTAAAATTGATCATATCCCTGATAAAATACTGCGCTTCAAATGATGTTGAAAAGGTGTAGTGTATGTTTAAAAGCGCTTTTAGGGTATTTAATCGAAAATTTACTTCCGGAACATCGGTTGGCGCGGGAGGCTTATATCTTTCTCAGGATCTAACTGATTTTTTTTCCCTCAAGGAGGAGCTTGAATCATGGCCGCAAAGTATGGACGATCAAGGAAGTGTCATAGAGGCAGATGAGAAAAATATTCTAATATTTGGCCGCCAAAGTCCAGGCTATGTTCGTGATGAACAGAGGGAGAATAAAGCAGGAATTTCTCGTTCGATTAATAGCTCTCCTCTTTTTTTTAAAAGTTTAGGTACTTATCTAGATAATGAAAAGCATTATCAACTTTTTGATGGCAGTGATTTTGAAGTAGAGTTTTTTTCAAACGCTTCTACGAAAATAGTAGTCAAGCCTGAGAGAATGCTCAATTTTGATTTAGATACAATTACCGATGAGCAAATTTTTGAAGTGGGATTTGCTCGCAAGCAGGGTTTTGTAGACCTATCCCGCAAATCACCTTTTTACCACTCTTCTATTGCCCTTCGTGTAGTAGGTAGCGATCATCAAGCAAGCAAAGATAAAGTATTAATGACAGGCCGGGAAATAAGAAGAGTAATTACAGAAACCAACAATAAAATATGCGCATCCCAGCACTGCACTTTATACTCTTCAAATTGTTACTCTGCGTCCATTTATGCTATGGGCTTAATGATAAAAATTATTGATGAAAGGTCGGAGCATACTTTTTCACAATTGCCTCAGCGGAATGATAAAAAAGATTCTATTGCAAAAATTGCTCAAAGCTTGTCACGTGCAGCCTTGGACAATTTTGGCAGAGGCGTTAGCAATAATGAAGTCGTTAAAGTTCTCTTATTGTCTGATCTCCACCCCATTTTAGCGAAGCATCAGTTAATTGAAGAAGCTTCCAGCTTGAAAAAAAATGGATATAAGTAATTGAAAGCATTATCATAGCCTCGAAAAATTGGATGTATTTATGATTGGACGTTTATTTCATTTTTTTACTCAAGGAAGTGCCGAGAGTTTGCGCTCGTATGCCAGAGGTGTGAAATCCATTGAAATCCCTTTTGCGAAGATGAGACCCTTAACGGAACTTACTGGTCCTTTAGAATTGTTATTCGCAACTAAAGAAGGCCTGCCTATACCAAGGTTTCCAATTAGTCATTCAGCCCTTGCTTTTAGAAGCGGTGATACATTTTCGGTTTATGGAAGACAAAGCCCCTTGGATGTATCTAATTGGTTGGTACGAGGTATTTCTTTTCGCACTCAAGTTGATAATGAACAATCCTATTTGTCGCAACGTTTTAATTTTAAAGGTTATCCGACCAATGTATTTCTAACCCCTGTAGAGGTTTCGCAATTATTGAAAGAAGCCGACCGCATTATTAATCAAAATCAGTTTTGTAATCTTATTAGCTCTAATTGTTATTCCTTTTCGGTAACGGGATTGGTGCGGGCTGTTAATAAAATAGTGGAAAGGCCTACGTGGTCTCCTGAAGAAATTGAAAAAATATTAACCGTTTTAGAAGATCATCCTTTAGGTGATCATTGCGCGGTAGGTGTTTTTAATAATGCGGTTGTGGTAGGAGAGTTACTCGCCCTTTTTTCCAAAATAAAAGATAAAATTCTAGAGCTCGAAATTAAAACTTTAAATGATCACCGTTTATTAAAACGAGTAAATATTTTAACTGCAAAAGTAGAATCAGGGTCTGGTCTATTTAGCTCTTCTGAAGATTACAAGCCGTAAAGACTATTAAATATATTGACGATTTGAAAATTTTTGCAAACTTCCCGTTGTCTTGGATAGGGTGCTTGAATAGAAGGAAGGCAAGTTTTAAAACCTCCTTTTCCACAGGCTCCGTTAAATGGATAATATAAATTGTTCCTCTGTGAAGATAAAAAACAAAATATACTCGCCGTTGAATCCTATATAAAGGGTTATTGTAGTAACCATCTTTCGGATATATATTGGATGCGCAATCGACACAATGTTTGTCAAGTTGCACAAAATGTATATCAACATAATATGAAACGTTTGCTTGAGATGCGGCACGATTCAAATGTGTGGTTGCAGTACTATCGGGAGCAAATCGACACCTTAAAAAATTTGTACAATGCCACAATATTACATATACAAGGCCATAGAAACCGCCTGGAGTACTGGGGGATTAGTCGTACCGACCAGCTTCTTCACGCAGAAGACCGCTATGCTTATTTGTTTCAACAGCATCGTGCTACACGTTTAAAAAATATAACTGAGAAGGGATTGAAAGCATTTATCGGTGGATTTGGTCTCTTTTTGTTATGTATTACCGGTATATCTTTAATACAAAGTTCTTTAGTTCTCGCTGCCTGGTCTGTGTTAAGCATTAGCTTGATCAGTATTGAGGCTTATATCTGGCAGCCCTATCGAATTAATTCCTTTTCTAAAGAGCTGGATAAATTATTGGGTAAAAAAACGGATAGTGAATATCAAGTTGAATTAACAAAACTGGAATTTTACTTTGCTATAGCGCTAGAACTTAGCACGCGTCTTCTTCATAAACATGTTGATAAAGATAATGCTTTCTTTTCGGGAAGAGGGCGAGTTATTGGAGGAAAAGAAATAGGGAAGGAGAACTATAAAGACCATAGACTATTATCAGTACAAAGTTCTTCCAGTTACGGATTGTTTCAAGGTTAAGATAATCGCTTACATGAAGGGACGGATGATGAAATGAATAAACTAAAAAAAGGAATTTTAATTCTGCTACTTAGCCTTCTGATAATAGGAGGTTTGGTGTGGTATGAATTTTTAGGAAAAAGAGCGCAGTTGCCTGTATTTGCCAAAGATATCTCTAATTCTTCCCCCATTTCTATTCTTGCCAAAGGTCTAGATATTCCCTGGGCGCTCGATTTTTTACCTGATAATAAAATTATTTTTACAGAACGAGCCGGAGAAATTAAGTTAATTGATATTAGCGAAAATAATAAAGTTCTGAAAATTGCTACATTACCCGATGTCAGCGCAGTTAGTGAAGCTGGGCTATTGGGCGTGGCAGTGCATCCTAATTTTGAAAAAAATCATTTTATTTATCTTTATTATACCTATAACAAGAGAGGTGATTATTTAAATAAAGTAGTCCGTTTTGAATTATTAAATCTAAAAATCGTTAATCCCAAGATTATTATTGACGGTATACCTGGAGCTTCAATACATGATGGAGGACGTCTTCGGTTTGGTCCAGATGGATATTTATATATAACTACAGGGGATGCTAACAAAGCTTATTTAGCACAGGACTTGAATTCTTTAGCTGGTAAAATTTTAAGAATCACCGATAAAGGAGGTATTCCCAACGATAATCCTTTTGCAGGCTCTCCTGTTTATTCCTATGGCCATAGAAACCCCCAAGGTATAGCCTGGGATAATCAGCACCAACTTTGGGCTACTGAGCATGGACCCAGTAAACATGATGAAATTAATCTTATTAAGCCTGGGCAAAATTATGGCTGGCCGATTATTAAAGGAAAAGAAAAAAAAGAGGGCATGGAAAGCCCTTTTTTAGAAAGTGGAGATGAAACCTGGGCTCCTTCCGGGGCTGATATTCATAATGATATTCTCTATTTTGGTGGGCTGAGAGGCAGAACTTTGTATTCTTTTAATCTAAAAACTAAAGAACTAAAAGAGTATTTCAATAGTCAATTTGGCAGATTAAGGGAAGTAAAATTTTCCAAAAAAGGTAGTTTATACCTTACCACAAGTAACCGAGATGGCAGAGGCCTGCCAGAGAACGATGATGATATGATTTTAATAATTAAAGGTCTAAAGTAGGACTTTCTTACCTGGGTTCTTAAGCTCGAGAAGATGACACGAGTGACAGAAATAAGCTGAAAATTCAGATGATAATTATAGGACTTGAGATGGAGACGCCTCATCATGTGAATCATCTTTTTCTTTCTCTGCTTTTATAGCTGCTTTGAATGCCGCAGACACTTTTGCTTGATAGTTAACTTGACAT
Organism: Legionella adelaidensis; assembly: GCF_900637865.1. Lineage (NCBI taxonomy): Bacteria > Pseudomonadati > Pseudomonadota > Gammaproteobacteria > Legionellales > Legionellaceae > Legionella > Legionella adelaidensis. The sequence goes on along the minus strand of NZ_LR134422.1, from coordinate 139,659 downwards.
CTTTCAATAGTCTCAAGAAGCATCTCCTCATTGATTCCTGTCGTAGTATCTACTACTTGCTCCAGAATACTGGATTCAGTAAGTTTGCTACCATCCCAAGGTTCAAATGATGTAATTAAGTTTGAAAGGATATCGTCTGCAAATGGGGAAATATCAAATTTGTCAAACCGGGTAAGATACTCGCGAACAGTTATGGGCGGCAAAACTGGTGCAAAGGAATGGGTTTCATCTAATAGACTAAATAAACGGGGGAAACGATCTTCTTTTATACCTTCTATTGCAGCATACGCCTTCAATTCTTCCAGTTTAGGAAAAGTATAAAGTTTTCCAGTCCTCTCTTCATATTGATAAATCGGAAAGTCCGGAGGGAAGGCAAAAGCCTGGATTAAATATTTTTTTACCAAAGCAATTTCAAGCAAAGATTGATAATAATGTTTTACAGCAGCAGGGCTGGCATGTGCCCCTAATTCTACTTTACGAACAAACAAACCTACACAAGAGGGTTTCCAGGCGTCCAGGAGGACTTCATTCATTTGTCCATCAGCGCCACTTTGTATTTCAAGGCTTAATTCATCTAACGTTTTTATTCCTTCGCTATTTTCATGAAGTAAATCAATCCCTAGCCGCTCTTCTCGTTTTTTTAGTTTGGATATTCTGTTCGAATTAGAATCAGTAGCGCTTACATCATAAATATTGCATAACGCGGCATTAAATAATAAACCATAGCAACGCCCATCAATTCCATAAGTAGGTACATGTTTGCCCTTGACCAGCAGTGTAGTTGAGGATAAACAAGCGCCTTGGGCGCTAGATAATAACTGAGCTTCCGCTTTCCAATCACTTAAGCTTACATAATCAGGTTCTACGATAATGCGATTAATTGTTTTTGCAATTAATCTGGACTCAGTGTATAACTGACCTATGCTGGGCATAATTTATCCTAATGTTGCAATAAATAACAGTTAAGCCAAAATCGCGCTACATATATTTATTATACACATTGTAAAATATTAATTCTTAAGTAAGGATTAAGAGAATAAAAAGGAGTGTTAATGAGTAAGAGTTTACCTTTTGACGTGGTAATTAAAATGCTGGAAAATTTGAGCGAAACTCCTCTCGAAATGCCAGCTCTAATAGGGTTGGAGACTTATTCTGAGCAAAGGGTACGTAGTCGTCTTGATTCGATTTTAAATAGTACGTCCGATAAACTTTTTGCCAAATTGTTAAGCTTTATTTCCATGAACGAAGACGATAGTCTGGCAATCATGCAAGACGACACCTGCAAAAATATATTACTTACCAAAAGGCCCACCTGTTTACCTCATTGGATTATTAGTTTGGGGATAAGCCAACCACATGTAATTCCTTTTTTGTTAAAAGATGATGAATACAAAAACTCTTTATCACCTGCGGAATTTGACTATTTATTAGAAAATGTTCCTGGACTGAAAGAATTTGTAATGCGAGATAATATAGTACCTCCTTCCGATGAACATGAAAGTACCGAAACCTCGAGTATGTGTTTTCGATAAACCCAAAGGAAAGGATTATCCTTTATGGCTAAACTATATAAATTAAGGGTATTTTATAAGGAAGTGTAATGAAAGCAATTACGTTTGCGTATATGTTTTGTCTTACTCAATTTATATATGCCACCCCTATGCAGGATAAGTTAAATCTCGTTATTCATACCATGAATATTTGTTATGAAAATGAAAATAAAGTAGGAGTAGATTTAGCTAAATGTATGCTGGAGAAATTTGAAAAAATGGATAATCCCCAAGGATATCGTGTTAATGTTACAGATGAAAATCCGAGTAAAGTAATACCACATGCCATTACGATTAGTATTTATAATAAATACGGACAAATGATAATTTGTAATGGAACTGCCCAAGCAAAAATAGTGATAAATAATTGCACAGAGCAACAAAAACAGCCCTTAAATGCGGGGCAAGAGCTATCTATCACCCCGCCTAATTAAAATGTTAAATAGTATGATTAAATGTCCTTGTAATTTAGAAATCTATGCTAATTGCTGCGAGCCTTATCATACAGGCAAAAGTCTCCCACAGACACCCGCAGCGCTGATGCGTTCTCGCTATTCTGCATATGCTTTAGCAAATATCGAATATATTAAACAAACAATGACAGGAAAGCCGCTTAAAGAGTTTAATGAAAAGGAAGCAAAAGCTTGGGCTACCTCAGTTACCTGGCAAGGTTTGGAAGTGAAAGAGGAAAAAATTATCAATTCTAACTTGGGCTATGTGGAATTTATTGCCCAATTTTCCACAGCAAATAAATTGCAAACGCTGCATGAAGTGAGCGAATTTCATCGCATAGAGGGTAGGTGGTTTTATGTGGGGGGCACTTATCCCAAACCAAAAAAGAAAATTCTACAGCCTATTTCAAGAAATGGTCCTTGTCCCTGTGGCAGTGAAAAGAAATATAAAAATTGTCATGGAAAATAGCTACCACTCCAAATTTAAAGTAAAATATTTGATTTAATAATTGGCAATACAATGCTTAGAATCTTAGTAAAAATCTCGCTTCTCCTTTTCACTTTTACTACCTATGCAAATAATGATGAATTGTTGAAAAGCATAGAAAAAATAGAGAATTCGACTAACGCCAGAATTGGATTTTTTGCAATAAACACCGCTAATAATACGACCCTTCACTATCGCGCAGATGAAAGATTCCCTATGGGTTGTACATCAAAAGTAATAGGAGTGGCCGCCGTATTACATAAGAGCATGCATGACGAAAATCTCTTATCCAAATCAATCCATTATACAAAAGATGATCTTACTAATTGGACTCCCATTACTGAAAAAAATGTAAATGCCGGCATGAGTATACAAGCACTGTGTGCTGCGGCTATTTCTTATAGTGACAATACGGCTATGAATCTTTTGGTGAAGCAACTAGGTGGGCTCGATGAAATAAATGGTTTCGCCAGAACTTTACATAACGATTCCTTTCGTCAAGATCATAACTGGCCCGAAGAGGCACTTTCTGGAGGGAAAGACATCAGTGATAGTTCTACCCCGAGAGACATGGCAAGAAGCGTGCAGCGATTGGTAATTGGCAATCATTTGAACAATTATCAAAAAGATTTATTAATCCAGTGGCTTAAGGCAAATACCACCGGAGACCAAAAGATAAGGGCAGGTGTACCTAAAGATTGGGTAGTAGGAGATAAAACAGGAACCGGTTCTCTCTATGGAACAACTAACGATATAGCAGTTATATGGCCACCTCACTGCCAGCCCATCGTACTTGCAATTTATTACACGAATAAAAATAAAAAAGCGCCGATTAGAAACGATATAGTGGCATCGGTTACCAAGATGGTAATCCAGGATTTGGCGAAGAATGATGCTTGTTTAGCAAAAACTTAAAAAGTTTTTTTGAATAAAGACTACCTAGCTTCTTTAGTTAACCAAATAGATATTGCTTTAAGTGTTTCATCAATTACAAGCAATGTTTGTTGATACAGTTTTTCGAGTAGTGTCCTTTTTCCTACTTTCCAGTATCTTTCAAGATATTGACAAGCCATTTTCATTCTAGTGGCGCCAATGTATACAGCTCCTCCTTTAATTTTATGCGCTAATTTTTGTACCGATTCCCAATCACCTTTTTCATAGGCAGCTTTCATTTTCTCAACGTCAGAGTTAAGCAGAGACTCATCGATCATCATTTTTAACACGGTATATAAACTGTCTTTGCTAGCATTCAAGGAAATTGCTTCATCGACATCAAATAACTTAAAGTCATCCAACTGGAAAAGATTTTCCTCGTTTTGCGGTAAATCCTTCAGATACCCGGAATTTTCATCCAAAGGCTCACCTTTTTGATTAACTTCATTGGCGGAGGAATTGCTCATAAAATTCTCGTGTAGCTTGTTGTTTTTACTAAGTCTAGAATCTAAGTCAATAAAAATCTAATTATGACTTCAGACCCACTTGGTTAGGTGATTGAAGTTTTTACATAGGTTTTAATAATATTTTGTAAAATTTCGAGTTGCATAGGCTTTGAATAAATTTGATTTATTCCTGCCTCCAAACAAATCTGACTGATTTCCTGAGCATTATGTCCCGTCAAACCTATAATAGGGGTGGGTTCTTTATTATTTTTTTCTTCCCATCTTCTAATTTCCTTAGCTAATTCATCACCAGATTTCCCTGGCAAGCCAATATCAGTAATTATTAAATCGAATAATTGAGATTGGACTAATGAAAATGCTTTTTCAGCATCATCCGCTACAAAAACTTGCGCCGGCAATCCTTCTACCATGTTTTTTAACACTGTAAGAGCGATAAAATTATCTTCTACCAATAAAATTTGAATCATTTCAAGCTTAACGCTTTCAGTAATTACATTAGAAGAGGGGGGTAATGAATCTTCCTTGCATGTTAAACTTACTTGTTCTGTAACCTGAGAGATACTCGTGTTTGTTAAAAAATCAGAGCGAGGACGTTTATCTATCTCCATTGGCAAAACCACTGAAAAGGTAGTGCCTACACCTTCCTTACTGGTTAAGCTTATGGTTCCCTTTAATAATTCAATATACTTTCTGACAATATGTAATCCTATCCCATTTCCCGTATAAATCCCTTTATAGGAAGGACTTACTTTAAAAAAGCGATCGAAAACTTTATCTAGAAATTCCTCTGGAATGCCAATACCAGTATCAAAGACTAAGAATTCAATATGTGCTACGCCGTTTTTCATTGATTTCACTTTCGCATCAATCCCAACATGTCCTTTTTCTGTAAATTTAATCGCATTCCCAATTAAGTTTAATAAAATCCGATGTAGCTTCATTTTATCGCCAATAATAAATCGAGGAACAGCCTCTTCTATGTGGCTCTTAATGTCTAATTGGCGAGTTTTAACGGCAGCACTTTGGAGTTCTAATACGTCCTTCACGACCTGATATAAATCAAATGTCTCATGTTTTAATTCATTTTCATTTGCAGAATCGGTGGCTACCATGTCTAGAACACCATTCAGCAAGCCTAACAATTTTTCTCCGCTTACATTCACCCAATGGGCATGCTGTCTTTCTTCAGGATTATGTACTTCTTCTTCTAAAATGTGTGACATGCCTATAATGCCTGTTAAAGGCGTGCGGATATCATGGCTCATGTTGGCTATAAATTCAGATTTGGCACGAGATGCTGCTTCGGCGGAGTCCTTTGCCTCCATAAGTTCTGTTATATCTACTGTGATGCCAACTAGCCCTATTATTTTTCCCCTTATATCATGTATAGGAACCTTGCTGACTAAAGTATGAAGGGTTTTGTGATCTTCATTAACCAGTAAACCCGGTTCATTTAAAATTGACTTTCCTGTGCGTAGAATTATTTTATCCACTTTTTGGTAGCTTTTTGCAAGTTTGCGATCGATAAAGATGTCTAGATCAGTTTTGCCTATAATCTCTTGCGGTGAGTCGAAATGAACAAAATCAGCAGCTAATTGATTGCAACCAATATATTCAAGCTTCGTATTTTTCCAATAGATATAACAAGGAATTTTATTAATAATGTTTGTTAGATAATTATAAATTTCATGGATGTATTCCACAGTAGACAATTTATTATTAAAGCGATGTCCTGTAACTTTTGCGCACTCGCTGCTTACGGCATGTTTAATCGCCTCAATCTCAGTAACATCTTCGTCCACTAAAAAATAATGAGGTATATTATCTATTAGTATTTTTTTCTTGGCCCATTTTTTATAATGACGACCTATGCGTATAGGTTTTCCTATCAATTTTGCATTTGAATTTATTAACGAAGGCAGGCCTAAGCTTTTCCAGAAAGGGATGATTGAAGTATTTATCACTTTAGATTTCTGAATACCTAAGAGTTTTTTACAAAAGTCATTGATATATTTAATATTCAACTGCTTATCGATTACAATCAATGAAATACCTAACAAGGTGTAGGCTTCACCAAAAGTAGTAATTTTATCTTCTTCAATACTTTTCATAATCCATCATTTTTGTAATATTCCATTAACTATGATTCAAAAACTCCTTTTTTATTAAGTATATCTAAAATATAAGAACTATTTATATCATTTAAGATTGTTTCATGAGTGGCATTTATTGTATGACAAGTAATAAGGCCTTTGTTATATCGAGACCAACCATTTGTTGGATGATCGATAGTTTTATACTCATCCATCAATTCCGTGGCTTTAAACAAGATCATTTCTTGATTCATACTAGAAGGTACATGGTCCATTAATAATTGCATTCTGTCCCAGGCAAGCGAAATTAGTTGGTCTGAAAAGTGTTGATTAGTTTTTTGAAATAATGTTTTAAAACGAAGCTCATCTTTATGGTCTTTTGAAAAAATGCACCAGCTATCAATAAGTGCTAATAATTGGATCTTTTCGTTTTCATCTCTTAGTAACTTTGCCATTTCATAGACTAGATTCCCTCCAAAAGAATACCCCATTAAATAATAAGGGCCTTTCGGTTGAATTTTTTTGATAGATGCTAGATAGGTTTCTGCCATTTCATGAATACTATCAAACAGTAATTCACCGCCTGTTATGCTCGGGTCTTGCATTCCAAAAACTGATATAGGGTGTGAAAGTTGAGAACACAACGTGTTGAAGCAATAAATCATGCCGCTGGCTGGGTGACAAACAAAAAGGAAGGGTGGGTTTGAGTTTTGGGGTTTCAGGGGAACGATAATATCTACACTTTCCGTTTTATGTTTATTCAGAAGAAGACTAAATGCGCGAATTGTGGGATGTTTATATAATTGCTGGACTGAGAGAGAGCTCTTAAATAGTCTGTTAGTTTTATCGATCGCTTGTAATGCATTTAACGAGTGTCCGCCCATACTGAAAAAATCATCATCAATCCCTATGGCCTCTATTCCCAAAACATTCTGCCAAATTGTAGCCAATTGCTTCTCTTCCGTATTTTGAGGAGCTGAATAGTCATTTGTAACTGAGAACAAATTGCGTGAAGTTTTGGTAATGGAGGATAACTTGTTTTCTTGAAACTGTTTTAGTACGAGTTCGTGCTCTTCCAAATCATAATTTGAGACAACTACGTGAGAGTAACCACTTTTTAATATCTTGAAGAATAACTCTTGACCTTGTGCTGAGGAGATATCGTTACCTCGGTTTATGAAGCTTATCGCATTTATATTTTTTACAGCCATCCCTAAATCTTTCCAAGTATTCCAATTAATACTTATCACCTTATTTGATTGAAATAGCTCTGTGATTGCAAAAGCATTTAATCCTGCGTTTGCTGCTGCATAATCTATTTGCCCAGGCTCTCCTAAAAGAGAAACAAGGGAAGACATTAAAACTACAAAGTCCAGTTGGTGATTTTTAAAAGCTTTTGCGAGACTGTATGTACCATGAATTTTGGGTAAGAAGATTTGTTCTGTCATAGCTTTGGTTTTTAAGGGAATAATCCCCCCGCCGGCTGTCCCGGCGGTGTGGAGTAAGCCATTTATAAGCCCAAATTTTTGCTTGTAATACTCCACTATAGATTCCACGGCTTCAGAAAGCGTAATATCAATTTGATGCCAGTAAATTAAAGCCCCCGCATTTTTTAATTTCTGCAAAGAAAGAATTTTTTGATAATACGGATGCTCAGCTTCTTTTATTATTTCTCCCCAAGTTTCTTCTTCGATAACTGGGGATCTTGAAAGTAAAATCAATTTTGGATTTTTTGCATGCATTGCAATAGTGCCACAAAGAGAAAGGGCCATATCTCCTATTCCACCGGTAATAAGATAAACTCCCCCATCCTTAAATGGATTTTTTTCAGAGCTGTCCGTAATTGGTTGATAAGTTAATTTCCAGCAGATATTGTTTCTTAATGCAATTCCCGTATAGTAAGTACCCCATGAGTCGGTTAAGTATTTTACTAAAAAGGAAATACTGGTAGGAGAGGACGCTTTACTCATCTCTAAATCGATTGAACGAAACTCAAGGGAGGGATACTCTTTGCTGATTACTTGGCATGCCCCATGAATACATGCATTTACAGGAATGCTTAATTCCATTCCAGTTATTCTTTGCGTACCTTTTGTTAAAACTAATCCTTTTAATGGACAATTGTCTCCTAATGCCTCTAGAAATGCTTGCGACAGATATAAAAGACTATAAAAGCCTAAAGCAAGAAAGTTATTAATCACCGTTGGTTCAAGGAATTGGCTCTGATTGGCAGTTAAAGAAAATAGATGAACAAAATACGGTGCTTTTATGTTGTCTTTAATAGAGTCTATCAATTTAAAATAATGGTCTTTCTCTTCAGGATTTATTTTATAATGATTCTCAGGTAAGGATTCATAACTATCACCGAGCTCGACTATAATAATATGTGCACCATATTGTGTGAGTACCTCAATAAGAGTGGTACTAATATCGGATGGTTCTTTAAAAATAATCCAGCTGTGACTTTGAATAAGTTCTGAACTTAAATGGTCCTCATAGCTTGGTTTTTGAAACCATGCTTGCTTATATAACTTATTATCGTTTTGTTTGAATGTATCGGGTTCTATCCAATATTTTTGCCTTTGAAAAGGGTAGGGGGGTAGTGGTGTACGCGCAGGTTGCGTGTTATGAATTTTTTCCCATTGAATAGGAAGGCCTTGCTCCCATAATGCGCCTAGTATGGTAAATAATTGATATAAATCACTGGAGCCTTTATTGCGATTAGGCAATGCATTTCCTACATATGGTTTATTATTAAAACCATAAAAAGTTATTATATTTTTTATAAAATTACTTAAACTGTGCCCTAATCCGACTTCAATAAAAATCGGATGCTTATCTTTCAATATGGTTTTAAATCCATCGCATAATTTTACTGTTTGGCGCAAATGCGCATACCAATAGTTAGGATCCATTGCTTTTTCAGAAGGCAGCCAATCTCCAGTAACATTGGAAATGATAGGAATTGAAGGAGCTGATAAAGGGATTTTAGACAGCAGCTCTAGGAACGAGTCTTTTATTTCTTCCATAAAACGGCTATGAAAAGCATGGCTGACTTGTAATCTTTGGTAGGATTTTTTACAAGCAATTAAATGCTTTTCCAAAGACTTAATTGATTCAATATCCCCTGATACTACACAATGAGATGGAGCATTATGTAAAGCTAATTCTATGGACATTGTTTTTTTAAAATGAATAACGTCTTCTTCAGCACATTCTATAGCAAGCATTGCCCCTTTAGGCGCCAAAGACATTAGAAGTCCTCGTTTGCATATTAAAGTGATACCTTCTTCAAAGGTGAACACTTCAGCAAGACAAGCTGCAACATATTCGCCAAGACTATGTCCTATTAGAGCATTGGGTTTAATCCCATAATCAATTAATAATTTAGAGAGGGCATATTCAATAATAAAAAGAGAAGGCTGAGAATATTGTGTTAAATGAATTTCTTCTTGGCTCGGATCACATATAATGTCTAGTAAGTCACGGTTTAAACAAGATTTTGCGATAGAGAACCCTTTATCTAGATAAGCCGCAAAACTAGGAATAGCATCATATAATTCCATCGCCATTTTAAAATATTGGCTACCTTGCCCTGGAAACATAAAGACAATGCTGTGTTGAGTGCTTTCTTCAAAAAAAACCGGTTTTCGTTGTTGGAATCCTCGAATTAAGCTATCGATGTTGTTGCCTACTGCAAAAGTTCGCCAGGGGAAATCTTCACGTCCTACTTGCAGAGAATAAGCGATATTTCCAAGATTTGAGGCACTTCCTTTTGCTTTAGATAAATAATTAGCTAAGTTATAGGCATGTTCTTTTAAGGCCTGTTCACTTTTAGCGGAGATAATCAGTATTTCGTCTTTCGCGGGTGAAATTTCTGAAAAATGGTTATCGTATTCACTTAGTATCATATGGGCATTTGTGCCTCCAACGCCAAAAGAACTAATACCGGCATAGCGTTTTTTTATACCATTGTTCCAATTAGAAAGAGTTTTATTAACAAAAAAGGGACTGTCTTCCAAAGCTAAATCGGGATTTGCTTTTTTAAAATGCAGCAAGGGGGGTATCTGTTTATGATATAGGCATAGCGCTGTTTTAATTAAGCCTGCTATCCCTGCCACCACATCTGTATGCCCTATATTGGCTTTTACAGAGCCAAGTGCACAATATTGGGTTTTAATGGTGTGCTCTTTATAGGCGGTTTTTAATGCGTCAATTTCTACAATATCACCTAAAGCGGTGGCCGTTCCATGCGCTTCAAGATACCCAATTTCTTCCGCATTTATTTGAGCCTCCTCTAAGGCACTACGTATACAATTAATTTGACCACTGGTACTAGGTGCTGTAAAGCCTAGTTTTTCCCCGCCATCATTATTTATGCCCCGCCCTTTAATGACGGCGTAAATAGTATCCCTATCTTCAATCGCGTCTTTTAGTCGTTTTAAAACAACAACGCCCACCCCATTTGAAAATACTGTTCCATTCGCACTATCTGAAAAAGGCTTACAATGTCCATCGGGTGAAACAATACTTCCTGCTTGATATAAATAGCCCTTGTGTTGCGGAACGACAATGGAAGCAGCGCCCGCTAAAGCCACATCACTATATCCATGAATTAAGTCTTGGCATGCATGGTCAACGGCTATTAATCCTGTGGAGCATGCGGTATTTACGTTAACACTTCGACCACGAAGATTTAATCGATAGGAAATTTGCGTACTCAACATACTGGTACTGGTGGAAATACGTTGATGCAACACATCGGTTTCTGAACTAACTAATTTATTTTTTAAGATGTTTTCTTGCAAATACGAACTATCGCTGATACCAGCAAATACACTAATGGTTTTATCCGAGACTTTACTGGGTGCGATATTTGCATGTTCTAATGCGTGCCAAGAGCACTCTAATAGTAGTCTTTGTTGAGGATCAGCAAGGCTTGCCTCCATTGGATTAAATCCAAAAAAATGGGCATCAAAATATTCTATGTCGGACAGAATACCTTTTACCGGTACGTAATTAGAGTTTTCATCCTGTAATACATCTTGACTGAATCGAGTTAGAGATTCCCTTCCTTCACATAAATTCTCCCAATATTCCTCCACACTATGGGTTCCAGGAAAACGGCAAGCCATACCTACTATGGCGATATCTGTATTATATTCTTTACGTCTTTGTTTAGGAGTGACGAATACAGCATCGCCTTCAATGTAACGACTTAATTTGTGAATGGTTGGATGAGCAAGAATATCGCCAATATGTATTTCAGATTCTATTTCATTATTAATGCGGGTACAGGCTTCTGCTATAAGAAGTGAATTTGCTCCTAATTCAAATAAGTTTTTATTGGTATCGATTACAGTTCGGTTTAATAAACGCTTCCAAACTTCTTTAATTTTTTCTTCAATAGTGCTCTCAGAAGAGGAGTCAATATGAATCGAGAGGTCAATGTGGGGTATCTTTTCAAGTTTAGATTTATCTACTTTACCAATGAGAGTTAATGGAAATTTTTCTACTTTAACGTATTTTGCAGGAAGCATATAAACAGGAAGAATTTGTTTAATAAAATCCCGAATTTCTTCCGCCTTTATTATGGTATTGGTCTTTGAGAAAATCAGATAGGCGGTTAGTGTTTTATGATGATCGCCTGTTAATTCAACATTTACTGAGGCCATACTTATTTGCGGGTGTTGGATGAGGGCCGACTCAATCTCATTTAAGTGTATTCTAAAACCCCCAATTTTCACTTGATCATCGTACCTACCTAGGTATAGCAAGTCACCTGAAGATAGTAATGTTACTTTGTCCCCTGTTTTATAAAGTTTTGTATGAGAGGGGATATTAGAGAAAGGATTTAAAATGAACTTTTCATTATTTTGAAGATCGCAATTATGGTATCCAAGTGCTAGATTAGCGCCGCTAATGTAAAGCTCCCCTTCGGGTACTTCGTTTAATTCTTCATCTAGAATATAAGCCTTGGTGTTGGCTACTGGACGACCAATACTTTCCAAGTATAAGTTGTCATAACTATGCCGCGTATCAATTACCTGTCTAATAACATAACAAGTGGTTTCAGTAGGCCCATAACCATTTATAAGGGTTATGTCGCGTTTTAGAGTTTTTCGATAATGAATAAACTTAGTAATCAGATCAACACTGATTTGTTCCCCGCCAAATAAAATAGTGTGTATTGTGTCTAGCGTATGAGGCGCTGATATTATTAGCTGGTGTAGATAGCTCGTGGGTAAAAATAAATAAGCTATTTCAAATTCTAATAATATTTTTCTAAATTTGGTGTGATTAAACTTGGCATCACTAGGAATAATGCATAAAGTAGCGCCATTTAAAAGAGAGGTCCATATTTCATAAGTGCTTCCATCAAATGCCACGCTACTAAACTGGGCCATTTTCTCGCCTGGCCCAATTTGTATGGTGTTTTCAGTAAAAGCAATATTAATTACTGCTTGATGAGGGATAATAACCCCTTTAGGGCGACCCGTGGAACCAGATGTATAAATCATATTTACTGGATCCATGGTAGAGATATCGGAATTTAAATTATTTTTTTGAAAAGTTTTTGATTCTTGAAAAATTACCCTAGGAAGAAGTATTTGAGTTTCAATCCCGGCTAGTTGACGTTCAAACGATTCGTTTGTAATAAGTAGGCTTGGATTAGCATCTTGTAATATATCTTTTAAACGGGATTTAGGTGCATGTGTATCAATGGGGATATAAACAGCATCCAGTTTTATAATCGCTATTATGAAAAGAATAAATTCAGACCCAGGCTCTAGTAAGAGCGCTACAAAATCTCCTTTTTCTACTGATTCGCCTTTTAGGTAGTGCGCTACTTGATTTGCTTTTTCATTGAGTTCCAAATAGCTATATTCAGTATTACTATCTCTGAGGGCTAATGCCGTAGGATATTTACTAGCTTGCTCTTCAAATAACTTTTTTACCGTATCAGCAAATAGGTGTTTTTTAGGTCCTGCCATTTATGTTTTGCCGTGAGATACCAAAATAAGCAAATTATACTCTAAAAACTTATATTTAGGCTAAAAATAGAACAATTTATTTTGGTCTCCTTCCCAAATCATACCCAGTCTGCTTCTTTTCCACTACTCATGCAGTATCAGCCTTACTTCTTATATTAAAACGAATTTCTTTTTCAATATATAATGGGTTTGTGGCACTTAAAATCTTTTTTCCAAAATTTGAAATTAACCTTAAAAATCAGTTCGAAAACTCTATACATAAATTAAAGTTCATTTTAACCTATTCTTTTAGTCTTTCTGAACTATAAGGAACAATAATGAGAGTAGGGTATGCCCGAGTTTTTACACATGAACAGAATTTAGACTTACAACTTGATGATAAGCTAAAACTTGTAAGTAAATATCTAGCAATTGAAATATTCTTTCCTAAATCTTTATTACACTGATTTTAAATAAACAAAGATGAAAGGCAGAGGAGTAAACAAAACCCTAGTTTTCTGCCGTTGAAGGAGCCGAGAAGACTTAGTTCCAGAAGCTAATATTTTGAAGAAACTCTTGTGTTTCTTAATTTATATTTCAAATACTCGATGGTATTTTTAAAGTATTTTACGAAGAGAAGTTACGCTTTCCTTTAAATTTAGCGTTTCAAGTTTATTTAAATACTGATCTATCGAATATGGTGGATTCTTAAGCCTTCTTATAAATTGCCTGAATCGACTTTATAACTATATGCTGATTTAATTCCAGCAAATGCAAAAGGAAAATATCAGGATGTTGGGCCTCAATTCCATATTTTTCTAATGATCCTCTAGGGAAATCTTTTAGATTATAAGTAACAATTACATCCGAGTGGGAAACAATTGCTGCTGCAAGAACATGTTTGTCATTTTCGTCTGGTAAGTTTAGGGAAGCTTCTAATTCATGAAAATCTTCAACAAGACAATCTAATACTGCATTATTTATCAATTCTTTTGTTTTAGTTAATGTCTCAATATTAAGATGGGGGTTATTAATCAACGCGTTCCTTATCCATTCACTATGGATTTTTTCAGACCATTTGGCTCTATGCAAACCATCTACAGCCAGTTGAATCAATAAGTCCCTCATTGATGGAGGATATAACACGCAAGCATCATAAAGCGCAGTGAATTTTGTCATTCATCGTAGTCCATTCCAAAATCTTGAGCTTGCTTCACCAGCTCATCAATAGCATGATTTTGTTTTTTGCTGCTTTCATCTTTGAACTTAAATAAATCTTTCGCCAAAACTTTTCTTCTGTTACCAGTTCTTGAAAATGGAATTTGTCCTGAGTCGAGAAGCTTTATGAAATATGGTCTTGAGACATTGAGTAAATCTGCTGCTTCTTGCGTTGTCAAGGCGGCATGTCGCGGGATCATTGTAAGAGCATTCCCTTGAGCAAGCTGTCCTAGGGCTTCTAGCAGAAGTTTCACAGCTGACAACGGTAGCTCAACTTGCATATCCTGTATTAATAGCTTGGCTTTTTTCATATCTAAATGAGCTTTTTCAATGGCATTTACAGATGTTTTTGCAATTTCTCTATCATGTTTGCTAGGGATACTTAGCTCAAAGTTATGTGGTGATAGCATATTGGCTCTCCTTTTGTATAAAACTATTATAGTTGATATTCGAAATATTCGAATCTATGCTGGTAAAATATTTAAAACTCATATAGGTAATTTGATTTTTCTGTATTGATCCAAGGGCAGGCAAGTTAAGTTAAGAAAACCCTCATTTTATTTACCATGTACCATTATTTAATGGAGTGTGCTGCGTGCAAACATAAGGGGAAAGTAATTGAATAGTTAGCTTTCTCAAATAAATCACGACATATTAAAATCAAATGAGGAAGAATAGGGAGCCAAATTGTCAAAACTTTGGCAGATTATAAATTTCTACCTTAAGCAATATAACCCAAGACTTTGTCCACGCTGTTTCTGGTTACCGAGTGGTAATTGACTCGCGCTTTTTTGTATATTTCTAAAGCCCAGGCTTTCCCTTCGGGAGTAGCGGCCAAGGCTTTATACACTTGTAACACATAGTGTCGCCTACCTACGTTTTGTAAAAAATAGGCTATTGCCTCGTAGGCATTTGTATAGTGATGTTGAATCACATGCGAAAACCAAGCCGAAGTAATTTTAATATTTCCTGATTGCGTAAAATTAAACGCCTTATCTAATTCGCTCATTTCTTCAAGAGTTAGAGTGCTGGGTAAATGATGGATAAAATACTCCCACTCCTGGGTACTCCAAGGGTTAACGGCAAGATCTGTAGCTGGGGTTCCTTGCTCAAATCGTTTAAGGTTTTCTTTTACTTTTGCAAAGCGTTGTGAAGAGGTAAAGATTATCTCTTTGGGCATACCGGGTTCGTAAATCCAGGAGTTAATCTTCTCTAATAAAGAAGGATTAATCACTAAATTATTTTGTAAATAAGAAAGGAATTGTTCTGTAGTAACTGTTTGAAAAGCAAATTCTTGAAAGTATTGATTTAAGAAAGAATCAAAAGACTCTCTCCCTACCTGTTCTTCAATAAAGCGAAGAAGAAAATATCCTTTTTCGTAGGGTATGCGGGTGAGGCCTTCATCAGGGTCATAACCGGTTAAATTTGTCTTTAATGAAGTAAATTGGGGTTTTACTTCTTTTAATGCATCGACTAAATCATAATAGCCGAGCTCCTCAAGCATATCGCTATAATCCTTTCCTTCTTGCTCTTCCATAATCCGGCGTTCAAAATAAACAGTAAATCCTTCGTTTAACCAAAAATCATTCCACGTTGCATTCGTGACTAAGTTACCACTCCATGAATGTGCCAGCTCGTGGGCTATAAGACTAACCAGAGAACGATCGCCGACTAAAATGGTCGGCGTTGCAAAAGTTAAACGGGGATTTTCCATCCCTCCGAAAGGGAAAGAAGGAGGAAGAACGAGAACATCATAACGTTCCCAGGCGTAAGGACCATATAGCTTTTCCGCATTGGTTAACATATTCTCCATGTCTTCCAACTCATAAGTCGCTTTATTAACGACAGAAGGCTCTGCATAAACTCCCGTTCTTGGGCCAATTGCTTTAAATTGTATGTCTCCTACTGCAAGCGCTAATAGGTAAGGGGGAATAGGTCGTTCCATGGTGAAATGATAAATACCGCTATCATTTTTTACTTGTGGATTTTTTGCGCTCATGAGGGCTAATAAAGAAGGGGGTACCTTAACCGTTGCTTCGTAAGTAATGCGTATTCCAGGACTATCTTGAACAGGTATCCATGACCTCGCCAAGATTGCCTCTGACTGGGTAAAAAGAAAAGGATGTTCTTTGCCGGCTGTTTGTTCCGGATCAAGCCATAGCAAAGCGGCCGCGTTTGGATTTGTTTGATAGTAAATAGTGAGGTATTGCGTTTGAGGTTGAATCCCCACATGTAAGGCTTGTCCCAGGTGCTTGTCGGTAGGGCCTAAGTGAAACTGCGCAGGAGTCTCTTTTTCATCCAAGGTTATTTTTTCAATGGTTAGGTTATTCGAGTCAAAAATAATTTCCCTGGCATTATTTAAATTCTCAATTCGGTACTTTGCTTTACCAGCAATAATTTTCTTTGCAAAATCTACTTCCACATTTAAATCTAAATGTTTAATTACCACTTCTGCTGAATTGGAGTAAGAGTGGACATCATTTTTTATTGAATTCATCTGTCTGTTACTTGTTAATTGGGAAGTAGGGTGAGCAAAAAGCAGTCCATTTGCAAATACAAAGAGTACTAAGATTTTTAGTAATATTCTACTCATAATTAAAATCAATTTTATGGTTGTTAATCTTCAAACGCTCGTCTATAACGCACTATAGACAGTGTAAAAATAGTTCCTGGCGTAATAATAACTATATTTTTATACTGGGAGATTCTGCAGGCATTTTCCTTTCGGCTAATGGCTTGTAAGTAGGAGGTAACACCTTGCAGTCTATAAAACGCTGTTCAGTAAATTCTCTTCTTCTTGCAAAAGAACCCTTTGGATTACCTGGTACAATCGCATTAAGTGCATCCATCAAATCAGCGGCAGAACGTATGTCCCCTTTATCAATCTGGTCAACAATTTTGGCTATTTCCGCTACATGATGACGATTCCAATGTCCATAAAAAAAGCGTTTTACGCATGAATTTCCCTTGGTATAATCGTTTAATAATTCTCGCGCGCTAAGTAGAGGCGTGGACTTGGTATTCCACAATTTTAAATAGGGCTCATAGGGTGCTTTGGTATTCGTTTCTGTGTCTTGGCGATGTGTTCTATTTTCCGATTGCGATTGATTTAAGATAGCCGGTGGATGAGTGGCGCGTGGTTGAAGGTCTGGGGTGTTTTCACTTGCAGCGGGAGGAGTTTTGTGGGTTAATTTTCCCGAAACCTTGAAATCCTCACTTTTTAATTTTTGTCCTTCCAAAAAATAGGCATAAAAACGATTGTTTTGTAAATGAGCGGTATCTTTTTGCTCCAATGCGTCGATAAAATTATGTAATCTATCTAATTCCGCAATATAATACGCAGCTAACTTCTTGTTCGGCTGGGCTTGTATGCCCCCCCAAAAGTTTGGTTCAACTGCCCCATCAATAAACGCCAGACCTTGGTTAAAATACTGGCTATTCATATGCTCTCTAACCGGCAAAAACAAGCTATAACCTGCCCCAAGCGCCCTGTATAAATCAGCCAAGGCACCTTCTACAAATGCTTTTTGTGTCTCATTGCTACTCCATTGCTCCATGGAAGTAGTGGGTAAGCTCAGTGTTGGAAAGCCTGCTTCTCCTATTTGGCGGGCTGCTTGTGCTAAGCCCGAGCCAGATTTTACCGAAAACAGGGTAGTTTTTGAGGGGGCATGATGTGTAGAGTTGCCTGGAAAAATAAAAACAAGCTTTTTCGGATCGAGTCCTGCTGCTGCCGCTTGTCCTTTAAAAGAGTTAACACTAACGTTACCATCAAAATAGAGAATAGGCATGGTGTACTCCGAATACGCAGGATAGCTCTTTAAACTAATTATACATTTCGAATTTATTTTAAGCAAAGTAAATTGGTACTATTTTGAAGTGTCCTGGAGGGGATTGCAAAATACAGTACTCCTAAATGAAAAGTCTGCTGAGAACGAAATCGAACCGACAAATATGGCCTGGCTGCATACATCTCTAGAGATTTTTAAAGCAGGTCGGTCTCGTTAGGGGCGACATTTGAATCGGGTATTTTTCTTGAACCAAGTACGCGCTTTTTTCCATTTTCAATTAAAGAATAAATTGCTGGTACTATCACTAAAGTTAAAAATGTGGAAGAAATCATCCCGCCAATTATAACTAAAGCCAACGGCCGGTGAGAGCTAGATGCTTCTCCGGGCATAATAGCTGCGGGAAGCATAGCCAAAATAATTGCACTGGAGGTCATTACTACGGGCCTCATGCGCAGTGGGCAAGCTTCTAATAAAGCGTCTCGAATGGAAAACCCTGACTCTCGCATTTGATTGGTTAAATCAATAAGTAAAATAGAGTTTTTAGCCACCAATCCCATCAATAATAATGCTCCAATCATAGAGTAAATATTTAATGTTTGTCCTGTAAGCCATAAGACTAATACGCCTCCAATTAAAGCTAAGGGTTGAGCGACCATAATAATTAAAGGTTGAATAAAAGAATTGAATTGGCTAGCCAAAACGATATACATCATTATCAATATTAAAACCAAGGTAAATCCTAGGGATTTTTCCGTTTTACCCAAAGCTTCCGTATCCCCGGTCATTACCACTTCATATCCCGGCAGCAATATCTCATCCGCAATACTTTCAATTTTATCAATGGCTTTGTTAAGAGAAATTTTCGGCGATGCATTAAACCCTACACTATAATTTTGGTTTGCTCGAGTGATTTCCAAGGGGGCTGTTTTACTGGAGAAGGAAGTAATCGTATCCAAGCTTACCGGTTTACCTTTTTGGTTATGTAAATAAATTTGGGTTAAATCTTCTCCTGTAACAAATTGGCTTTCATCTGCTTTAATCACTATGTTATAGCGTTGATTGCCTCCGCTTCGATTAAATTTACCTACACGGATGCCTTGCGAACTTAAGATCATAGCCGCCGAAGCTACTTCTTCTGCGGAAATACCTAAGCTGCTAGCTAAATCACGCTCAATATTCAATTGATATTCTGGTTGGTTACTGGACAGGTGGATATAGACAGGGCCTACGTCTTTATCGTTATTTAAGATGCTGCTTAATAGCTGTGCTTGTCGAATGGTTTCTTTATAATCTTCCCCATGAAGTTCGAAAGTCATGCTACCGCCTGCTTGTGAACTACTTACGATAAACATGCCACCCGGGATCATTTTTAATTCAGCTTGTACTGCTTGCATCGTTTCAGTTTGAGGCGTATTCCTTTCCTCTTCTGGAACCAAGTTGACATTTATCATAGCCATATTCGGTTTACGTAAATAGGCAAAAAAAGATTCAACCTCTGGTGTTTTAGCGAGTACCTTTTCCGCAGCCATTACTCTTGATTTCGTATAGTCGGAACTTGAACCTTGCGTAGTTTGGATAAAGATTTGGAAATGACCTGTTTCGCTATCTTCGGGCATCATGCCTTTACCAATAACCATCACGACGGGAAGGCTAACGGCTATAGTTAATACGGCAATAACTACCATTAACCAACGAAAGCGTAAGGAAAAATGAAGCAATTTTTTATATTTTCTATCTAAAGAGAGAAAGAATTTTTCTAAAAAAAGATAAACCGAGCCATGGTTGTTCACAATCCGTAAAAAGTTAGCGCAAAGAACAGGAGTGAGAGTTAAAGAAACGAGCAAAGAAATTAATACCCCAGCTGTGACTACCACTGCAAAAGATTTAAAAAAAAGGCCCAACGTTCCACCCATAAATATTACCGGTAAGAAAATTGAAACCAAACTTAAGGTGGCAGCCATTACCGCAAACACTACTTGATTACTACCCGAAATTGTTGCTTCTTTGGAGCCTAGATGATTTTCTTCCATTTGCCGATAAATATTTTCTAAAACCACGATGGCATCGTCTACGACAACTCCTACTAAAAGAATAATTCCAAGCAGAGTAATAATATTGAGGGTGTATCCAAAAAAGTAAATAGCAAGTACAGCGCCTAATAAAGAAACCGGAATAGCCGTTACAATTATTAAAGTAGAACGCATGTTACGTAAAAATAACCAAATAACTAAACCTGCCGCAAAAATACTGAGGATGGTATCTTCTTCTAACTCATGCACCACGGATAAAATATAATGCGCCTCTTCAAAAACTACCTGTGTACTTACGCCTTCGGGAAGTGCTTTTTGGATTTGCTCCAATCGCTCTTTAACACCTTC
This sequence comes from Legionella adelaidensis, assembly GCF_900637865.1. Taxonomy (NCBI): domain Bacteria; kingdom Pseudomonadati; phylum Pseudomonadota; class Gammaproteobacteria; order Legionellales; family Legionellaceae; genus Legionella; species Legionella adelaidensis. Next base: position 119,319 of record NZ_LR134422.1, on the reverse strand, counting down.
TACTACTTCAACGGTGTTGGCTGTAGGGAATTTTATTATTTCAACGCCTAAAGCAGTTTTGCCATTTAAAGTGGCAGCATTGGCTCGGTCAGGAACTGCTAACTGAATGGTTGCAATTTCTTTTAAATAAACTGGTGCGCCCTCTTTATAAGCAATTACCATGTTTTTCAAGGCTTGAAGGGAATGAAATTCAAAGTCTAAATTTAAAGAGTATTGTCTTTTACCAGCAAGAACAAAACCTCCTGGCATTTGTATATGTTGAGAGGCAAAAGCTTCTTTAACCATGGCTGGACTAATATTTAAAGAAGCCATTTTAGCTAAATTGAGCTCAACCATAACTTGGGTTTCTTGTGCTCCCACTACACTAACTTCAGCTACTCCCGGAAGTCCTTGTAATCTTTTTTGGACCACGTTTCTGGCCAGATTATCCAACTCTTCCAGTGATTGATTTCCATAAATACCTACTAACATTACCGGAGAGCCGCTAGAGCTATTTTTTTGGATAATGGGAGGTCTGGTACCAGTAGGGAATAGCCCGAAGACCTGATTCATTTTGCTTTGCACCTCATTGAATGCAGCATCCATATTGGTTCCCAAAGCAAATTTTAATTCAATGCTTGAAGTGCCGGGACTAGAAGTTGAATTAATATTTTTTACGCCGGCGATAGTATTGAGTGCGGCTTCGATAGGCTTGGTAATCGTTTCGTTAATGACTTCGGGATCCCCGCCAGGAAGATCGGTATTAACTGATATAACCGGGTACGTTATATTTGGGTTAGCCTGAATACCGACACTAAAATAACTAATTAAGCCAAAAATTACTATTGCCGCACTTATCATTACCGCCATTACTGGCCTTTTAACGGATAAAGTGGGTAAACTCATTTTTTTGGTCCATTAGTAGCTTTAATAGTGACAGGGGTGCCATTTGAAAGATAATTCATTCCCATTGTGACAATTTGATCATTAGGAGCCAAGCCCTTTGTAATCGCAGCACTGCCGTCTATTTGATAACTCACTTCCACATTTTGGGCTATCGCTTTATTGTTTTTAACAACGTAAACCATGGTTTGGCCATCATTATCAATAATACTTTCTTCAGGTACTAAAAATGCGCGAAAAGTTTTGGCATACACCACCCCTCGTATACTAGAGCCAGGCTTCCAATTGTACTTGTTATTAAAAACAATAAGTGCATTTACAGCGCGATTTTCTGGATTAATGTCCGGGGTAATGGATGTAACAGTACTTGTAAGCACTTCATTTGGATCGGTAGGAGAAGTTAAAGTAACTTTTTGCCCTTTTGCCAGCAAGTCGGTTTTTTGCTCGGAAAAAGGGAGCTCGGCTCTTAGTTGATCATGATTAACCACATTCATCAGTTTTGTTCCTGCGGGAACATATTCGCCAACCGAAACTAATAACTTGCCTACTTGCCCATTAATAGGGGAGATAATTGAAGTTTGGTTAGCTAAGAACTGTGCGTTTAATAAATCTGCATTAGCAACTGCTAAATTTGCTTGTGCACTTTCATATTTAGCCTGAGCTTCATCATACGATTCTTGGGAGACATATCCTTTACCGATTAATTTATCAGCCCGCGCCTTGCTTTTTTGTGTCTCATTGACTAATGCCTGCGCTTGTAATAAACGGGCTTGTGCTTGCTTTAAAGATAAGGCCATATGCTCTTCTTCTATTTTTAAAAGCAATTGTCCTTTTTTGACTTCCTCCCCTTCATGGATAGGGATTTCTGTAATTTGTCCATCAATCCGGGTTGTAATAACAGGTGCTTCTCGGGGTGCAAGGTTACCTGTAGACTTATATTGAACATTGACTGACGATAATTTAGCGGTAACGGTAGTTACCGGAATAGCGTCACTATTCCTACGTGTTTTTTTCTCTGTTTTTCCACACCCAATAAATAAAACAGGTGCGCTTATAAGGATAATTATGATTTTTTTCTTTATATCCATTTTTTAATTCCATTTTATAAATCCGGTGCTGTCTCACCTACCAGGGGACTTGACTCTTGGGTTTTAAAAGAATCAAGTGCTTGCGTAGTTGTATTAGTATTTCTATTAGTTTCAATAAAATTGTAGGCATTTGGGTTATCTTTTTTGATCTCACTTAAAGCATTCGTCATATTTTTGCTAGTAAAATCGTCGTTTGAAATAGAGCCGATTTGAGTTCCGCTAGCGGCTGTTAAAATATTTGAGAGCAATGTACTCGTGTCGTTTGGGTTTGAACTTAATGAGTCTACCAGGTTTGAATATTGTTGTGAGCCCAGACTAGTAATAATTGTAGAAAGATTATTTGTAGAAATTTGGTTAAACGCCCCCACCATATTTTTGGTTTTAAAATCATCGGGTGAAATGGACCCGATTTGAGTTCCGCTAGCGGCTGTTAAAATATTTGAGAGCAATGTACTCGTGTCGTTTGGGTTTGAAGTTAATGAGTCTACCAGGTTTGAATATTGTTGCGTGCCGAGGCTATTAATAATTGTAGAGAGATTATTTGTAGAAATTTGGTTAAAAGCTCCCATCATATTTTTTGTTTTAAAATCATCCGGTGAAATAGCCCCGATTTGAGTTCCACTAGCGGCTGTTAAAATATTTGAGAGCAATGTACTCGTGTCATTTGGGTTTGCAGTTAATGAGTCTACCAGGTTTGAATATTGTTGCGTGCCGAGACTATTAGTAATTGTAGAGAGATTACTTGTAGAGATTTGGTTAAAGGCCCCAACCATGTTTTTGGTTTTAAAATCATCGGGTGATATAGAATCGATTTGATTTTTGTCAGCAGATGTTAAAACGCTTGAGAGTAAAGTACTTGTGTCATTTGGATTGGCACTTAACGAGTCCACTAGGTTTGAATATTGTGTTGTTCCTAAATTACTCATTATTTTAGTAACATCATTTTGCGAAATCTGGTTGAAAGCCCCTATCATATATGGACTTTTAAAATCATTAGCGTCAATCGTTCCAATTTGGTCTTGATTAGCGGGGTCGCTTAGTAAAGTAGCCAGGGTGCTGGTATTTCCACCTTGGACTGCAGCGTCAATCTGTTCTGAAAAGGTTTGTGCATAGGCAATATTAAATAGTTGGAAATATAGTAAACCAGCAAAAAATAATCTGCGCATTTTATCTACCTACTTTTAAAATCAATAATATAAGAATAGGCTATGGATATAAAAATAGAATAAAAATTAATAGATTTTTTACATATGGAAGCAATACTATGCCTGCTAAGATCAATTCTGCCAGTGCTTATTTTAATGAAAATTGGCAACGCTATCAAAGAACGATTAAAAACAATACTTTGTATCATCATGAGATGATGGGTTGTTTTGAGAGCTTTTTAAAAAATAATTTCAATAAAGAAGAATCGATTGATTTTATTGACGTAGGTTGTGGAGACGCCAGCACCATCGCTCCTGTTCTTAAAAAATTTCCCATAAAAAATTACATTGGCATAGATGCCGCTAAAGATGTTTTGACTTTGGCCAAGAAAAATTTATCCAAATTGAAGGGGAAGAAAAAATTTATTGCTGAAAATATGTTATCTGCTTTAAAGAAAATTCACTCTGAAGTAGATGTCATTTTTTCAAGCTATGCCGTTCATCACCTTTCTATCACTGATAAAATTTTATTTATTAATGCCTGTAAAAATAAATTAAAACCTGGCGGATACTTATTACTCATTGATGGGGTAAGGAAGCCTATGCAAACAAGAGAAGAATGGTTGAATGATTTAGAAAAAAGGATGCTAGATACACTCCCGGACAGCAGTGAGGAAATAAAAATTCGCATGGAACATCCTCGCCAAGATGATTTCCCCGAAACCGTGGCTACTTTTAAAGAGATAGCATTAGAACAAGGTTGGAAAGAATTTAGAGTATTAGAGGACCAGGGAATTTTTGTTTTCATGGAATTTGCAAAGTAACATTGTGAAGTAGGCCGGTGCTAACGGCCAATGATTGATGCTGAAAAGAATTTGCACTTCGCGGGCGAAATTTATAGACAAATGTAAAATATTTTCACAAAATTCCTATCCTTGTTATTGCGGAGAAGCTAACTAATGAAAGTTTTTGTGCGAATTTTTCTAATTCTATTTTCGATTTGTATTGTTCAACCTGCGTTTTCAAAGATGGTGGCTACCGAATCAAGCGAGCTTCATTTTCAAAAAATGGTACTATTTTATGTTAACCAATACCGCGCTAAAAAACATTTGCCGCCTTTAAGGTTGGTTAACAATATTTCAACAGAAGCTGCTCAACACAGTCAAGATATGGCTAGCCAACGTATTCCTTTCGGGCATCAATGGTTCAATACCCGAATCAAGCATATTTATAAAGAAATAAAAAACTGCAGGGCAGCTGCTGAAAACGTGGCTTATTATAAAATGAATGCTAAAAAACTCGTAGAAGCCTGGATAGCAAGTCCTGGGCATAGAAGAAATATTGAGGGACGCTATAACCTGACTGGCATAGGGGTTGCGCATGGCAAAAAAGGATGGGGATATTACACGCAAATTTTTATAAAATCTGATGACAAAAGGTATTCATAAAGTCTTTAAAGAAACACGGAGGTTCTACCCATAGGGATTTCGTTTTTTATTATTCGCACGTTTTTCAAAGTGCTGATAATCTTTTAAATTATGCCAGTTACCTCCCCAGTCCCATCCGTATTGGGTAAAAACTTTGTAAACAATACTCTTTTTGTCAATTTTTCCAGGGAAATTTTGTCGGCGATTGGCATATTGCAATGCCTCTACAGGCAGTACCCCATTTTGAGAAACATAGGGGTTTAATAAGGGATTAATATCAATCGCCCTGCCATAACTATGTTGAGAATATTCTCCTCTTTTCGAGGTTCTTTCACGGCAGTTAAAACTGGAAGTATTGTTTGCAGCCATGGATTTTTCATCGTTGCCTTTATATTCTTCTATCATTTCCATCCGGGAGATGGGGAATTTAGCTTCATAGATAGCTGTGAAGATGTCGACCACTTCTTCAGCTAACTCTTTATTTACAATTAAAACGCCCCTGTGTTTTTTATTATCAAATCCCCAAAAGGGCACGTAGACTTCGCGTAAATCTGATAAACTGATAGGGCAAGAGGGTTTCCAGGTATATAAACGCATCTTTTGTTCAGTGCCAAGGCTAATTGGCTGGATGTTACTTTGTGAAGACATAGTATTGTTGGAAAAAATAGTGAGGGAAAAGGGTAGGGCTATATATGAAATAGCATAAAAAACTATTCTCATAAACCTCCTCTTCAAAGCTACAGCGTGATATTATCTACGCAAAAATTTTTAGCAAATTCACTTTATCACTTTATCGGAGGATAAGAAATGCACAGGCATAAAATTTTAAGTGGCATCGTCGTATTACTTTGTTGTTTATTTGCTGCAGGTTGTAGCAAGAAAGTAGCTATAGGCGATTATGATGCCGCTGAAGTAGGGAAAATTAAAAAAGTAGTGCCGGGAACTATTATCTCCATGCGACCTGTGCGCTTACATAGTCGAAGCGAAATGTTGGCTGCTGGAACTACTACGAACGCTCCAAGCCAGGATAACTACTCTGAAAATGTAGGTAAAAGCCATGGATATGAATATGTAATTCGTTTAAATAGTGGTGGAATAATATCTGTAGTACAGGCCGAAGATATTAAATTGAAAACAAAACAACGTATATTGGTAATTTATGGAAGAACGACGAGGGTAGTTCCAGACGACGGCAGTGAAGATTTTTAAGGTAAATGTCGTAACCTGAAGTTCCATCCTCGGAACATTATTTCTTAAATAATAACATCAAAAATTGTTGGGCCTATTAGGCCCAACCTACCAGGAAATAACATTGTTTGTAAAAAAAATAATTTTACTTCTTTGCCTTTATAGCATCCTACAGGCTTCAGCTATCGCGGCTCCCAACTTTGTAAAAAAAAGCCCTCATTTTAACAGCACATTTTTATCTGATCCGGCAGCACTTTGCCAAACCGCAAAAAATACCCGTGAATATTTAGATAAAGGCTCTGCTTATGATCCACAAGTAATACACTCTGGTAAAATACTTCCTATATCCCTGCATGATCTTAAAGCAACCCTGGATTTTATTTGCTTACATAAAGACCAGTTAAAAGATCCCGATTTTATTAAAGAACACTTTGATTTTATTCAGTGGCGGCCTGATTTAGTGCAAGCAAAGCTTTTTTCAAAAAATAAACCACTAGTAAAAAATATACCTTCTGATCGAATACTAATGACGCGTTACTATGTTCATAGTGCGAAAGGGTCGTTAATCCCTTCAAAGAAATTCCCCTATGCTCTTTACGGTATTCCCGCCGATGAAAAAGATTACTCGATTGAAGAAGCCAACAAAAAACCTGGATTGTTACGTTTCCAATATGGCAAACAAGCAATTTTAAAAGGAGCCTTGCAAGGAGAAGCGGTTAAACCCCTCGTTTATTTGCAAAGAGAAGATCTGGAAGCGGCCTTATTACAAGGGACTATCGTAGTTGATACCGGAGAAGATAAGAAAATATATAATGTAAGCAGAGTGAATAATATCGCTTATGATAGAAAAAAGAGTCCTTATGAACAAGAACGCTATTGGTATTTTAAGGAAGTGAATAGCATAAAAGGTTATGGGAAAGATGCCGAATATAAAATTAGTGTATATCCAGAAGTGACTTTTGCAGCGGATCTTGAGCAGTTTGGACTTGGAAAAATTTTATTAATTCAATTTAATGATAACAAAGGTAAATCCCTATCAAGAATTGGTATTTTTGCTGATACAGGTGGGGCTTTTGCTAAGAACTTATATCAAATTGATTTTTTGAGTGGAGTCTATCCAAGCAAGGAAATTTGTTATAAAACTTGGCGGGGCACGCCCGATTATGTGAGTGCATATTTTATGGTTCTAAAAAAGAAATATATTAAGGCCTAACTGCATTGCAATTTTTTCGAGTAGCTCTTACCCTCTGCTCTTTAATTTTTAGAGGAGCTGGTATGTATAAAAAAATATTTTTGGTATGTTCTTTATTAATAAGTTTTAATCTTTTTGCCGATGACATTGAATATAAAAGTATTCTCGAGTGCCAAAACGCTATCGCAAACTATAAAGAAAAAGCAAATAAAAAACCTATAGAAACAGCGGCTGGTTATTTTACGTGGTTTAATCAGTTTAATTCTACTTCGTCGAATATTACTCATAATTGTTTTAATAGACAGTGTACTGCAGTTTATAAAGTCGGCGGGTGTGGAACTCTATTTGATAAAACACGTATGTTGTATAACTTGGTTAAGCCGCAACTGGCATTGGAAATTAATCGTTTAAATAGTAACGCTTCCAGTTTGCCTTCACCAAAACTTACTATCATTTGTAAATACTTGAATAAAACACCGCCGGTTGCAAAAGGAAAATGCTCGCTTGCAAAATAAGATGTAGGGGTGTTTATTTGCCCCTCTTCTGATATGCTTATTAAACCTAAATTCGGTCGATGAATTTAAGTTTAATACTTTCAGGATGAAAAAAATGATTATTTTAATCTGGATTCTTTTAATCATTGTCTTGTTACTAGCTTGGCTTAACAAGAGAACGCTTTCCCTTTACTCCGTGTATATAACCATCCTTTTATCAACAATAGCTTTTATTTATCATATCACTTCATCATTGAATTTAAATTTATAAGGATATTATGAAAAAAATCAATGTAATTGGCCTGGAGAATGGACTAAATGCTTTAGCAGTTTTAGGGTTGTTTTTTTTATTGGCGCTATCTTTATTTATTCAATTTTATTTTTCAGAACTTCCTTGCCCATTGTGTTTATTGCAACGGGTTGGTTTTGTAATTATTTCTGTAGGGTTTTTGCTTAACTTACGTTATGGTTTTAGACCCAGCCACTACGCCATTGCATTGCTTGGCGCTTTATATACCTCTTTTGTTGCTTTAAGACAAATAGCATTGCATGTGGTTCCTGGAACAGGATCATATGGTTCGAGCATATTAGGATTTCATCTTTATACCTGGTCATTTATTCTCTCTATGCTAATTGTCGTAGCGGCGACCATAATGTTAGGAGTAGATAGACAATATAAAGAAACCGCGCAGGAAATTTTAAAAATTCGTTTTTGGGCAAATATATTATTTGCATTAATGTTATTAGTGACTGTAGTAAACTTTGTTTATACTTTGAAAGAGTGCGGAATAAAGGAATGTCCAGAAAATCCCTCTGCTTATATCTGGTAAATGCTTGTTAAGCACGCTTGGTTTTTTTTTCCGGTTTTAAACTTTTCTTCAATAAGTCCATGATATCGGTTACTTTACCGCGATCAGAAAGATATTTACCTTTTTTAACTTTCTTGCCCTTGGCCTTGGCTTCAATTATTTTTTTTAAATCAGCAATATAAGTATCTTTAAATTCTTTGGGTTTAAATGACTCGCTTAATTGATTAATAAGTTGCATAGCCATTTTTAATTCTTTTGGATTAATAAGTTCCGCTTTTGCTAAACTTAAATGTTTAGTGTCGCGCACTTCATCGTTGTAGCGCAATTTATTTAATAATATCAGATCACCATAAGGTTTTAGGACCACCAGACTTTCATGGTTACGCAATACAAATTCACCAATTCCAATCATTTTGCTTTCTTTTAAAGCTTCTCTTAAAAGCGCATAGGCTTTTTGTCCCTCTTTTTGCGGTTCAAGATAATAAGGTGTTTCATAAAATATAGAATCTACTTCCTGTTCATTGGCAAATTGGGTAATGTCTATAGTATGCGTTTTCTCGGGACTGGCTTTTTCAAAATCATCTTTCTCTAGTACGACATAATCTCCTTCGCGGTATTCATAGCCCTTGGCGATATCTTCCCACTCAACTTCCTTCCCGTCGGTACTACAAACGCGGGCGTACTTAACGGGACATAGGTCTTTCCTGCGCAATAAATCAAAATTTAGGGAATGACTTTCTGTTGCGCTATAAATTTTTATAGGAATATTCACTAATCCAAATGTAATAGCTCCAGACCATATTGCACGCATACAAATCCTTTTTGTGGCTCCTTATCCAAGTATATATTAAAGCTAAAATATTGCTCATTGCTTTGCGAATATTGAATTCATTGCATATATTTTAAATAGGTCATTTGGAAGGAGAACATTATGAATAAGGATATTTTTCAAGGAAGTTGGGAAGAAGTTAAAGGCAAAATGAAAAAAACCTGGGGAAAATTAACCGACGATGATTTGGATGTCATAGAAGGCAATCAACAAGAAATATATGGAAAACTGCAAAAACATTATGGTTATACAAGGGAAGAGGCAGAAAAGGCAGTGAAAGATTTTACTGATTTATAGAAAAAAATTACCTGGTTGCATGCAACCAGGTTCTCAATTTAAAACTCCCATAAGTAAAATTATTTCTTCTCTTTTAATCCGGGTTTTTCTATATTTTTAGGTTTTTGATTTTTTTCTTGGTACTTATTACCAGGATTTGAGGAATCATCATTAGGGATAGAATTTTTTTTCTTTTCATTTTTTGATGAGTATGGCATAAGAAACTCCAATCGCTTCGAGGTGAGCTTTTCGCTCACCCTGTTTAATCATCCCTTCTGCAAGACATACCCCAAAGCGCTCCTACACAGCAGGAGAAAGCACCTATGAAAAAGAGTGCGAATACTATAAATGCTCCCCAGGCCAAAGTTCCAGGTGATGCTTTTACATTGGCTGCAGGTTTCTGATTTTGATCAGTATTGGTTGTTTGTAATGAGGCGGTATTATCTGAGTTTGAGCCAACAACGCTGGTGTTGGTTAAATTACTAGTATAATTCGCAACGTAATCAGCAGCGTATGCGGCAAGAATAGCGCTTAATAATAAAGCAAGACTCCAGGTAGCAAAGCCATATAATATACCTAAATTTCTCTGAGGGCAGTATAAACGACCGAGGTAACCGGCTGCATAGCCTGCAACCAACATGGATACAATAACTCCGATTAGAATAGCTATCAATCCCCCAACAGAGACCATGAAAGCACCGTTGTCATCCATATTCAAAGCAGTAATCCCGATAGCCATGCCGAAAAGATTTAGAAGAAATCCTAAACCAATTGCGATGAGAGCGCCAACGAAGATTGCAGACCATGAAATGCGTTTAAAATGAAAACACGCTGCGTGATCATGATGAGCATGTGTTGTAACTACGGCTTCTTTAATCATAATACTAGTCCTTGTAAAAGTTAAAACATGAAAGAGTGTGTAATATTAGAAAATTCGTGAAACCAACCAGATTAAAACTAATATACTGAGAGGAACGCCTAAAAGCCAAGCAATGATATATTTCAGCATTTAAATCTCCTATGGTAATAAATCCTTAAAACTTAAATTAAAGAAAAAAATATTAAATGAGAACGACATACAAAATTAATCTAGCATAAATATATAAATAGACAATAATTATTAATCCTGCCAACAAAACTTGATTTTAAAAAAAACACCAAGAGTCTGATATAGACATTAGTGCATTTTATTACTCCTTCGAGAGATGTCTGCCTCCATGTGACAAAGGTTAAAATGGATTGTTTTTAGAGGTAAATGGCAAGTTTTTTAAATCCTTACTAAACTTAAAGTGTAATATTTAATTGATTTTTATAGATAAACGAGTAATTTGTAAATTTGTTGTTTCAGAAACTCTTTTAAAAGGAGATTAAAATGGGTTTAGTACTGCTAATTATTCTAATCTTGCTTTTATTAGGAGCCTTACCGACCTGGCCCTATAGCTCAGCTTGGGGATATGGCCCTTCTGGTATAGTAGGGTTGTTGTTGGTAATCCTAATTGTTTTATTCCTACTAAAAGTAATTCCGTTTTAAAAGCTTTAAAAAACAAAGGCTGTTTAATTACAGCCTTTGTTTGGCATATTTCTCAAAGTTTTGCCTGTCTCGTCCGTTGGCAATTATATTAAATTTATCTATACAGATAGCGTTCTATCGCTAGTGTCCTTTACAATGGCACCTAACTAATCTGGAATTTGTAAGAATGATTCAATTTAAAACTATTTCAGTTGATACATTTTTAGCTGAATATTGGCAGAAAAAACCGTTAGTTATAAAAAATGCCATGCCGGACTTTGTAAATTCCCTTTCTCCGGAAGAGTTAGCGGGGCTCTCTTTGGATGAGAATATTGAAAGTCGACTGGTTATCGAAACGCCGGGGGAAAAACCATTCTGGCATCTAAAAAAAGGCCCATTTTCGGATAAAGATTTTTCCTCTTTGCCTAAATCACATTGGACCTTGTTGGTAAACGGGGTGGATAGACTTATCCCCGACGTTTTTTTATTACGCCAAAATTTTCAATTTATCCCGCAATGGCGTTTTGATGATGTAATGATTAGTTTTGCAGTTGAAGGCGGTAGTGTAGGCCCCCACTATGATAATTATGATGTGTTTCTTTACCAGGCCATAGGAAGAAGGCATTGGAAATTGACAACGCAAAATTGTATTCCAGAAAATCACCTGGCAGAGGTGCCATTGCGGATTATGAAAGAATTTATGGTGGAAGAGGAATATATATTGGAAGAAGGGGACATGCTTTATTTACCACCCCACGTGGGCCATTATGGGGTGTCATTAAGCGAACGATGTATGACTTATTCATTTGGATACCGCAGTTATGGGTTACAAGAGATGTGGGAGAGTTTTGCGGTTTTTTTAGAAAAAACCTCCCTGAGGGGACAACTTTACAAAGATCCCTGCTGGAAAAATATTGCTTCTGGGGAGATTGTTCCTTATGCATGGCAATTAGCAAAATCGCTCATGCAAAAAGCTTTGGAAGATGAACAAACAGTTAAAAACTGGTTTGGCAGTTACGTTACTTCTCTAGATGAACAAGCTGAATATCAATTGCCAGAACCCGATGGAAGCATTAAAAATCTGACGGCATTTAGTAAAAAGATAAAAAATTGTGAATATATAATCCTGGATGGAGCTTGCAGACTCGCTTATATAGAGGACCCTTTTACTTTATTTGTTAATGGAACCCAATGGAACATTGAGGGAGTAAGCAAAAATTTGATTAAACATTTTGTTAATAACCTAACTTTTCCGATTGCCAAATGTAAACACGATTTAGAAAAAGAAGAAAATCTGTTATTTCTCTATGAGTTTGCTCAGCTAGGCTGGATTAGATTTGAAAAATAAGCCCTTCCTAAGAGAAGTGTATCTTTGCGGGGGAAATTGAGAACTCACGAGAGATAACAAAAAAACGGCGGATGAATTCCGATTTTTGGCCCCTGCAAGATATAAGCGTTATAGTGATATTTAGTAGTTATATGCCAATCACCAAATTGTATAAAATTTGCACATTCAAAGAACTTATACTATAGTTAAAGTGAAGGGTTTATATGATCGTTTTTACGGTCATCCTTCCTCCACAAAGCCACTCCGTGGCTTTTGTGGTTTTTGGACCTTACTAAATTCATCTGAACCTCTTTTTAGTGACAACATGAAGGATTTCTTCTTCAAGCGATTTGGCTACGCTAATGGGTTTGTTAACTCCATTAATAATAATGGAGAAAATTATAGGTTTTTTATCTGTACCCACAACAAAGCCGGATAAAGAGGAGACATCGTGCATTGTTCCTGTTTTTGCAAATACATTTTTTTCTAAAATCGTCTTTTTAAATCGCTCTTTTAGTGTTCCTGATACACCAGCTTGTGGTAGTGCCTTTATAAATAGATCTTTCATGCTTTTATCATGATAAATATCTGAGAGAAGAGTAATTATTTGTCTTGGCGTTACCAGGTTATATCGGGTGCCTGTTCCATCAGCTATTTCAATTTCAGACATATTAATATGAGTATGTTCCGCTAAAATCGTTTTAAGGGCAAAAGCACCTTGCTTGTTTGTCCCATCTTTAGTCAAAGAGTAGGCCAATTCTTTGGTGATGCTGCTAGCATAGAGATTATCGGATTCTCTAAGCATATGCGTAATTAGTTGTATTAAATCCCCAGACTGATTTTGCGCAAGGATAGTAGCACCGGAAGGGGTATGTCCATTGATAATATGTCCTTCTAATAAAACATTGTTTCTATGGAGTATCTCTTTAACAACTTTTCTGACATATAAAATAGGATCAGGAACAGCTAATTGCATCTTCATGGGTTGGCTACTTTGAGCCAAACATCCATAAAGTCGTAATGTATTATTGGTTTTTATTTCAATATTCAAATTACAATGCTCTTTTTCTTCTTCCTTGGTCACCGTAATGACTTGATTTATAATAGTTAATGCATTAGAGACTTTTTGCGGTTTAATTTGTATTAATTCGCCTGGTTTTTCGCTAAAGAAATCATAAGATACGGCATTCTCATCTAATATAGCTGTTGTATCAGGAGCGGAGTAGTACCAACCAAGATCATCAACAGAGTTTCCGCCAGGAATAAAAGGAGCTTTAAATCGGGACGTATCTAAAACAATATTCCCACGAATTATTTTTATATTCTGTTCTTGTAAACTATGTAATAAATTTGTTAAGTCCGTTTCAGTCAACGATGGTGATCCACTGAAGGTAATATAATAATCTTCATTTTTCTGCGAGAACGTAGTTAAAAAATGATAGGTAGGCTTCAGGTGGTAAAGTGCTGCAGCAGCTGTAAATAATTTCATACTGCTAGCTGGAGAAAGTAATTTATCTGGATTTTTGCTATAAATAATTTTTCCCGTATCCGCTTCTTTTATAAGAACCCCAACAGTTGCATGGGGCAATTGTTGGGAGATAAGAGCATCAATTTTTGTGGTCAGCGTTTGAGAATAAACAAATTGGTTGAATAAACTTATGCAAATAAGAATAAAATACATAAAATGGCGCACTAAATTTTCTCCATAAACATGATTTCACATTAGAGCATTGCCCTAGTATAAGGTTACCTTTAGAATTATAAGGTTACCTTTAGAATTCACACTAGGGAATTTGTTATGCTTTTTTCTAAAGGATTTAGGCTAAATGAAGAGAATATCTATCGGCAGTTTTGTTATTTTATTTCTAGGCAAAGATTTATGTTATGCTCAGATGCCCAGGTTTACTTCATCTGATCTCTCTTCATCAGGTCAATCTAGCCAAATATTTCCATTATCTAGTCGCATTCTGGGTGCCGCCGCAATTACCAATATTGGTTTATTTGGTGGGGACGGAATGTTGCCCCTCGTAGGAAATAAGGAAAAATTCCTTTATGGGGATTTGTTAGGAGGATATGGAACCAATAATACCTATTTAGTCAGCCCCGGATTAGGTTATAGAGGAATAATACGTGATGTAATCTTTGGGGGATATTTGTTTGGCGATTATGATCGTACTAACTTAAATAAAAATTTTTGGGTTATAAGTCCGGGAGTAGAATTAATAAGCACCCGCTGGGATTTGCATGTTAATGGTTATTTTTCCGATAATAGTAAACCTCTAGGCTCAAATGTCGAACAAACTTTAGTTAACCAAGTAGATCAATTTGAAACTGGCACGCATAACCAATTCACCCAATTAACATATAATCATCAATTGGTTTCTAAATATGCAGTGATTGGTAATGGATTTGATGCAGCATTGGGATTCAATCTTGCAGTAAAAGAAAATCTACGTTCTCATCTTTATCTTGGTGGTTATTATTATAATCCTCCAGCAAAATATAATATTAAAAATATTGGGGGCGTAGCTGCTGGTTGTAATCAGCCCATTAATCAAACATTTAGTTTTTCATTGTTTAATAGTTATGACCAGATAAATAAATACACTATAGGGATAGGGTTTAATGTAGTTTTTGGTGGAGCAGTAAATATTTTATCAAATGATCTGCACGATAGAGAATTAGATCCGGTACAACGTCATATTGGTATTATTGCCACAGGAGCTGGAACTTATGATCAAAAAAGTGAACTTTATAGAGATTACGGTACATCATCATCCACGTCATTAGTATACTCTAATATATATTTTATCTCTCCCGATGGAACAGGTAATGGCACTTATGGTAATCCTGCCCCGTTAACCCAAGAAACTTTAAACGATATTAATAATTCTTCTCCTAATGATGCCCGTCTTTATCTGCAAGGAGGAACCGGATCCATCTATAATGTTACTTTGCTTGATGGTTTAAAGCCTTTTAATGGACAAAATTTTTATGGCAGATCTTTTGACTACACCTCTACTGCTGTCGGAAATAATAGGCCTACTTTGTTTTTGGTCAATAATACTGATGGTTACCAGATTTTTCACTTGGGGGTAAATGGCACGACGAGTACTTTTTCAGATTTACAATTTACCACCAATTTTGAAAGCGGCCTTAATGCAGGTATAGGGATATTCATGGGGGGTGGTTTTACTGATACCACAATAAATAATAGCTCTTTTTCCAATTTCCGAACGGCTATATATCTTCCTGATAATGGTGATTTAAACATTACTGGGTCCACTTTCACCAATAATAATACAGTCATAAATTCCAGTGGAAGCGAAAATAACTTTAGTATCCAAAATTCGACAATTACGGCAGATAGCGACTTTGATTTTCAAGGGACGCAACCTGGTGGGATTCAGTTAATTAATACGGGGGCTGGGACCGTCACCTTTACGGCGGATCAATTACAAATAAACCTCAATAATAATAATTCTAATTCGGCTTTAAGTTTTCTCAATCAATTTAATGGACAGATAAATGCCACGATTAGTAATTCAACTATAACAGGAGCTGGATCGGGCGGAAATAATGGATTTGAAATCCGTAATCAGGGAAATGGAGATGGATCCGTAGGTTTTGGGGGTGCAATAAATGTAACTGTGGAAAATTCATTGCTTCAAAATAATGGTCAAGCGAATAATACCGGAAATATATACCTCCAAGCTAATAATAGTGGAATTATAAATTTTAGTTTTATTAATAGTACCTCTAGTCTAGGAAGCACTTATGGTTTACTAGTTGTTAATGGCGACTTGAATCCAAATCTTGGCGATACAGTAAATGTATCAATACAAAACGCACTATTTGACAGGAGTGGAGGCAATATAGGACCACCCTTTCCTTTTGGAAATATTGGTGTTTGGTCTTTAGGTCAAGGGGCCATTAATCTTACGGCCACAAATTCTATAATTAGCAATAGCACGAATGGTGCTCCCGCTCTATGGGTTTCAAACGGGGCAGATGGTGGTGTCATTAGTAATAGTATGATTAATATTAGCAACTTAAGTGGAACCACTTTCCTAAATAATAATGCCGGGGGAATTTATGCATATGCACTGGCTGGTGTAAACACATCAACTACTATTAATTATACTGGCGCTATCTTTAGTAACAGTGTGCCTAACATCGCAAACGATCCCGCGAGCACGGGCACAATTACATGGATTCCAATCGGGCCTTAGTCTCGTTTTTATTAAAAGGAAATTTTTGGCTATACAGTCGTTTTATTTTAATTTCGAAAAAACATAACTATAGCCTTGGTTTTACTGGCGTCCCAGGCAGGATTCGAACCTGCGACCTGCCCCTTAGGAGGGGGCCGCGCTATCCAGCTGCGCCACTGGGACGTAGAGTCTGAGTCTATCTGCATTTCTTTATTTAGTGAAGAGCAAAGTGTACTTAAATAACTTAATCTTCGCTTTCCTTATATTAACTCGATTCTAGTGTGGCACTACTTATTAGCACATCACTATTTTTACTAACTAAATTTTGTGATAGAGAAAGGAAAAAAATGCTGTAAGGTATAAAGCAAATCATGTCCAGAGGAAAATGTAACATGCCGATACCACCAAATGTTCCTAAATAAGAAATAATACTGAGCGACCCCATATATAATATAAACCAGACAAGCGCTTTAATATCTTTAATCGCACGTTTATCTTGATAAAAAAGATAAATAATTAATCCTAAAAGCAGGGCTATATCCAGTTTCCAGATTATTGAGAAGCCGCACCAATATAACATAAGGTTACAAACATAAAATGCTATATGAGATAGAAAAACACTATAAGAAAGTCGGAAAGGACGCGGGGCAGCTGGTTGCAATTTTCTTAAGGCTAAAAGACAAATGGGTCCAATCCCATAGGAAAGGATACTTGCTGAAGATAAAAAACCAACTAATTTTTGCCAGCCAGGAAATGGTAGAAAAGCCAGGGCACCTACCAAAAAATTTGCGTACAAAGTAACATAGGGTATTTGATGTCGATTTACTTTGAGAAACAGTTTTGGCAAGTGATTATTTAATGCCATACCATATAAAATTCGGGATGTAGCAGCGGTGTAAACAAAGGTTGTTCCAAAAGGTGAAAATGCAGCGTCGAACAAAAGTAATGTAGCAATAACGCCAAGACCTAATAATAAGGTGAGCCCTACCAGGGGGCCTCCATCTCCAGGATAGGTTAATGCATGCCAACCATTTGTTAGATACTTCTGGGGGATTGCGGCAATAAAGCTAAACTGCAACATAAAGTAGAGAATAAACCCAACTAAAACTGCACCTAAGATTGCAATAGGAATATTGCGCTGCGGATTTTTAACTTCTCCAGCTAACATTAGTCCGTTTTGAAACCCTGTAAATGCGAATGCAATACCCCCAGCAGAAAGAGCGGTAAATATATCTGTCCAATTTTCTTTTGTGGATAAATCAATATTAATATTAGCCAGGGAAGGGGTTTCTTTTAAAAGAGCAAAAATAGCAACGCTTGGCAAAATAAATTTAATAATGCTGGCGTATTTGTTGCATTCGGTGAGGAATTTAATTCCATAAGAATTTAATATAACCACAAAAAACATAATCACGATAGCGGCGATATATCCATAAGGGGAGAGTGAAAGCGTCGCGGTTTTACTATTTATTAAAATGGGAAAAAAATGGCTGGAGTATTGTAAAATGGCTTGAATCTCAATCGGGGTCATTACCACATAAGATAACCAGGAAGTCCAGGCAAATAAAAAACCCACCTCTCTTCCGTGTGTGAAAGTTGGGTAATTAGACATACCACCCGAGATGGGAAACATAGTGCCTAATTCGCATAAGGGTAAAGCGATAAACAGCATGAAGACTGCTGCAATAACCCAACTAACAAGAGCATTACTTCCAGCCATTTGAGCGCTGATAAATGGACTGAATAACCACCCTGAACCAATCATTCCTCCTGCAGAGGCCACTAATATATTGATGGTAGAAATATCTCGTTTTAACACAGCGCGCTCCTTACGTTGACGAGAATTTCATACTATTCTTTTGCTGTAGGGAGATCAATGGGGGTTTCTTTGATTAGAAGCGCCCCCGAATTTGGGGGTGAGCCGTATTTTGTCGAACCTCCTTCGGTTCGAACCCTTCCGGGCCAAGATTTGTGATCTGTTTTTTAAATGTGGGTATTGGCTTGATGATCTATTCGAGATTTGTGGGTTTTGGTGAGAAGGATTGATTCGTCAGTTACTGCGTTCCTTCCTCACCCCTTCGGGGCGCACTGTGTGCGTCCAAAATACTTCGCCGCACTTCGTGCTCTTCGCTACGTATTTTGTCGAACCTCTTTCGGTTCAAATCCTTCCGGGCCAATGACATTTGTGCACTGTTTTAGATTACGGAGTGATTTTTTCTTTCTTGCTTCGATCTTGAAGGTGGCGCGCCCGGAAGGATTCGAACCTCCGACCCCCTGGTTCGTAGCCAGATACTCTATCCAACTGAGCTACGGGCGCGTGTTCTTTTTGATCTGGCGGAGAGAGAGGGATTCGAACCCTCGATGGGCTTTTGACCCATACTCCCTTAGCAGGGGAGCGCCTTCGACCACTCGGCCATCTCTCCAGTCAATGGTGACGAAGTATAACAGGTATTCTTAGGGCGTCAACCTGAATTAGAGACCTACGATTAGATTTCCCAAAAATGAGGAATGCTGCTATCTTAGTTTGGCATAAAAATTAAGTGTTTGCTTGATATATACCCAGGAAACTTCAAAACCTGGCAGTTTAGGTTTTCGTGTATATAAGCAGGTTTTCAGGAGGAGTAATGAAGCACAAATCAAATTTGCAGGGTAGGGCGGTTTATGTTGTGGATGGCAGCCGTACCCCTTTCTTAAAAGCAAAAGGTGTAGGGCCTTTTTCAGGGTCTGATTTGGCTGTAGCAACGGGACAAATTTTATTAAATAGGCAACCTTTTGCACCCACGGATTTGGATGAAGTAATTATTGGTTCAGCAATGCCTGGACCTGATGAAGTTAATATAGCCAGAGTGGTAGCTTTGCGTTTGGGATGTGGGCATCAGGTCCCTGCTTTTACTGTAATGCGAAATTGTGCTTCTGGTATGCAAGCATTGGATAATGCGGCTATTCAAATCGCGAGCGGAAGGAGTAATTTAGTACTGGCGGGGGGTACAGATGCGATGAGCCATGCTCCCTTACTCTTTAGCGAAAAAATGGCTGATTGGTTAGCAAAATGGTTTGCTGCAAAGTCTTTTAAACAAAAAGCAGGTTTAATTACCCAATTTAAATTATCTTACTTAGCGCCAGTAATTGCTTTGATTCGCGGTTTGACTGATCCTATAGTAGGACTAAATATGGGACAAACAGCTGAAAAATTAGCTTTTCGCTTCAATATTAGTAGAGAGCAAATGGATGCTTTTGCTAACCAGAGTCACCATCGTTTAGCGCACGCTTATGAAGAAAGCAAGATGACGGAAGTTACTCCGATTTTTGATAGTAAAGGTAGATTATATAGTCAAGATAATGGATATAGAGCGGATTCTAGCATTGAAAAACTTTCCACTTTAAAGCCTTTCTTCGACAAAAAATATGGAATGGTCACAGCAGGTAATAGTTCACAGATCACCGACGGTGCTTGTTTATTACTATTAGCAAGCGAAGAGGCGATAAAAAAATGGAATTTACCGGTGATGGGGAAAATTGTAGATTCTCAATGGGCAGCCTTAGATCCTTCCGAAATGGGACTAGGTCCTGTACATGCAGCTACTCCTATTATGAAAAGGCATGGGCTGGTAGCAAAAGATTTTGATTGCTGGGAAATTAATGAAGCTTTTGCTGCTCAAGTGCTCGCCTGTTTAGCAGCTTGGGATGATAAGGAATACTGCAAAAATCATTTAGGCTTAAAAGAAGCTTTTGGCGCGCCGTCATTAGATTGTTTGAATAAAGATGGAGGAGCTATTGCCGTAGGACATCCCATTGGTGCGAGTGGTGCGCGAATCGTTTTACATGTTTTGGAAGATTTGATACAAAACAAGGGAAAACGAGGTATGGCAGCCATTTGTATAGGTGGTGGTCAAGGGGGAGCTATGTACTTGGAGCGCGTGACTGAGGTGAGTGGAAATGAATAAATATAAACATTGGGAAGTTGCAATTGATGATGCTCACATCGTCTGGTTGGCTATAAACAGGAAAGACACCTCTGTTAATGCCTTAAATGATGAGGTTTTGGACGAGCTTAATAGTATATTGCATGATGTCTCTCAAATATCTGATGCTAAAGGTCTGGTCATTTATTCGCCTAAAAATGGATTTATTGCTGGGGCCGATGTGAATGCGTTTAGTCAATTTGATAGTTCTGCACAAGCTTTGGACTTCCTACGTAAGGGACAGGCGGTATTTTCCCGAATTGAGAATTTAAATATTCCTTCTGTAGCTATGATTAATGGTTTCTGTCTGGGGGGCGGTTTAGAGCTTGCTTTGGCTTGCGACTATCGTATCGCTACAGATGAAAAAGAAACTCGATTAGGTTTGCCAGAAATTATGTTAGGTATTCATCCTGGTTGGGGTGGAACGGTAAGATTACCGCGATTAATCGGAGGATTTAATGCATTAGCGCAGGTAATTTTGCCAGGGATTCCCATGGCTGCTAAAAGAGCTAAAGCTTTAGGTTTTGTGGATGAAGTAGTTCCACTACGACAATTAAAAAGAGCAGCCATCTATTATATTAATAACAAGCCAGCAAAGCATACTCCTACCTTCCTTCAATCGCTTACTAATTATGGTTGGCTTCGACCTCTTATTGCAAAGTTATTGCGCCGCCAGGTTAGTAAGCGTGTGCAAGAAAAACATTATCCAGCACCCTATGCAGTTATTGACTTATGGGAGAAGGAAAGTGGTTTTGATGAACGCGCTTATTTAAAAGAAGCTGATTCAGTTGAAAAATTAGTTACCGGCGGGGAAACTGCTAAAAACTTAATCCGCGCTTTTTTATTGCGGGAGCGATTAAAATCCTTTGCAAAAGAGACTGAATTCCACGCGAAGCATGTTCATGTTATAGGGGCAGGAATCATGGGCGGCGATATTGCAGCATGGTGCGCTTTACGCGGAATTCGTGTCACGATACAAGATCAAGGTTATGAAAAAATTTCGCCGGCTATCACTAGAGCGCATGCACTTTTTAAAAAGAAATTAAAAAAGCCAAGACTAATTCAGGAAGCCAGTGATAATTTAATTCCTGATCCACAAGGGTTTGGTATTGAAAAAGCAGATGTTATTATTGAAGCCGTTTTTGAAAACTTAAAAATCAAGCAAGAAATATTTGCAGCAGTTGAAAAGAAGGCAAAAAAAGAGGCTATTATTGCTACCAATACCTCTAGCATTCCTCTGGATGAGATTGCACAGGTTATGGAGGAGCCAAATCGATTAGTAGGGATTCATTTTTTCAATCCGGTTGCCAAAATGGAGTTGGTTGAAATCGTTAGTAACGATAAGACAGAGAGTCTGATTGCGCAAAAGGCAGCCGCTTTTGTAAATCAAATTAACAGACTTCCCTTGCCGGTAAAATCAAGCCCCGGGTTTTTAATTAATCGTATCTTAATGCCTTATTTGATGGAGTGCGTCCAACTTCTCGAGGAGGGATATAAAGCGGAAGCGATTGATAAAGCTGCCACCAATTTTGGGATGGTTATGGGCCCTGTTGAATTAGCGGATACTGTTGGTATGGATGTTTGCCTGGCGGTGGCTGAAAATCTTACCAGCCACTTTGGCGGTACTGTACCTGAGCGTTTAAGGGAAATGGTAAAAGAAGGCAAGTTAGGTAAGAAAACAGGCCAGGGGTTTTATCACTATAAAAATGGAAAACCGGTTAAAATGCCAGTCGCAGAAACGGAAAATACCGAAGAAATTGCCAATCGATTAATTTTACGCATGGTAAATGAGTCCGCAGCATGTTTGCGCGAAGGCGTTGTGGCAGATGCAGATTTGTTGGATGCAGGGATGATCTTTGGTACGGGTTTTGCTCCATTTAGAGGAGGGCCTATGCATTATGCTAGTCAATTCGGAAAAGATAAGCTAAATGCGCTATTTGCCCGATTGGAAACCCTGTATGGAGAGAGGTTTAAAACAGATTCTGGGTTATAATAGGGTATTTTGCTTGCTCCCATTCTAGCTAACAACGCTATCTTTAAAGGTTTTTGGATAGAGTGGGAATAATTTCCCCAAAATGATAGTAGCAAACGTATGAAATCATTGATATTAAGCTTATTTTTATTTAGTTCAATTGGCCATGCTAATATTGGTGATGAGATCCTGGATAACTACCAGTCCCATTTATATATACTCCCCCTTAGCCTGCAAGAACATTTCTCAACCCGGTTGTTTATTATTACAGGGAATACTTCTTACCTGAATCCACTCTTTCTATATATGTATGCATTAAGTGAAAGATTTAAGTACTTAGTGAGTAATTTGAGTAATGATTTTCTAATTGATGAAGAAAATAAACGTCTGTTAACTCTACATGACAACGATGCAGTTCGAAAAAAATTACGATTCAAAAAAATTGAAGAATGGAATAGGGCGGCTTTTTATTTAAATTTGTTATTGTTAATTAAAAAAATTAACTATTACAAATTTGAGAAAACTCCATTATTCCCTGCCAGTGAACAAGGGCTGAATTATATTAAATCTCAAATGAATACCATTGAACCTTTCTTGGTTGATGAAAAAACAATAAAGGTTTGTGGTGCCCAGTGTGTCAATTATGTTTATTATCTTTACGATTTAGGGGTTGCTGATTTGAGAAAGAGGTTCATCCAAAAATTCAGGAAAGTTTTTCCAGATGAAGAAGACAAAAGACTGTCAGCGACTGATTACACTATCAAAATATATGCACTGACGCATTTTATTATTGCCTCTAGTAACTATTATCAAAATGAAGCGGATGAGCAAATGCTAAATTGGATCATTGATTATTTTGAAAAAAATATTGATGAAATAATTCGGCGTACTGAAAACGATGTTATTGTTGAAGTAGGAGTTTGCTTTATGTTAATGAATAAGGGACATTTAAATGTAGTGATAAAAATAAAAAACTATTTAGAAAGCGTATATGATAAAAAACATCGAATGATTCCCAATAAGGAACATTCTTTTGATTTAATTAAAGGCGAACATAGAAATGTTTTGACAATTATGCTGTTTAAATGGCCACAAAAAATCAATGTAATCCCGGATTCCCTATTAATGAAAATGAATATGCAGGGTTTTGTGCAAAATGATGCAAATGGAGAAATGTATTATTCATTTAATCTTTTATAAAACGTCTTTTTTTTCGTTTTTTATTATCAGTCTATTTTTTTCTTTTGGTGTTCATGCTGAAACTTTTGTTATCCAACCAGGCTCTTCTACGATAGGAAAAATTACATATGACCATGCTGAGTATGGAGAAACGTTAAGAGAGGTAGGTATTCGTAATGATTTAGGCCTTAACGAAATGATGCTCGCCAATCCCAACTTACCCAGTGATCACATACTTTCCCCACAAGTTAAAATTACACTCCCCACTCGATTTCAACTCCCGAAAGGGCCATGGCACGGAATTATTATTAATTTGGCAACCTTCAGGCTATATTATTTTCCTCCCCATGAGAATGTTGTATTTACATTCCCTGTGGGAATTGGGCGAAAAGGGTGGAGTACTCCCCTGGGAATTACAAAAATTATTGCAAAAGTAAAAGATCCTACGTGGAGGCCTTCAATTAAATTACAAAAAGAAGGTGAAAAGAATGGCCTGGTTATTCCTGAGTCCTTTCCCCCTAATGAAAGTAATCCTTTAGGGCGTTATGCATTACGTTTAGGTTGGTCTACCTACCTAATCCACGGAACGAACAGTCATGGGGGAGTAGGTGAACGCGTAAGCGCAGGGTGTATTCGCATGTTACCACAAGATATAGAATATTTATTTGAACAAGTAAAAGTGGGTACCTCGGTAAGAATTATTAATGAGCCAGTAAGCACTGTGGGATAAAAGAATGATAATCCCACTTGCCACTATATCAAGGGGATAATGCCACCCGAGTAAAACACAGGAAAGGATAAGAAACAGATTTAAAAAAAGGGACACGTAAAACATACTCTTCCATTCTCTTAATAAATAACAACAGAACCAAGCCCAAATGGCATGAAAAGAGGGTAAAGCCACCATCCCTCCATCAAGTGTGCTCGGGGTGATGTGATGATGAATTTGAAAAAATTTTAGACCTGTCGCATATTGTTCTTGGCTGAAAAAAGGACTTGTAATAATACTTGCCGGCGCGGTGGTAGGGAAAAAATAATAAATAGTAAAACCAATCAAACCGCTTAAGAGCAATAGAAAATAATATTCTCGAATATAGAGCTTTTTCCCAAACAGTATAACTAATAAAGGAATATAAGCCATTTGGAAGGGTAAAGTATCGTATATAAATCCTAGAAATTTTTTAAAATATGTATGCTGGTTTGTCCATGCAATAACCGCAGAAAGATTTAAACCAAAATAGGTTTCTAATTGGACTATCCATTTGTCTATAGGAGTATAAGGAGTAAATTGCGCAGCGGTTGTGGTAAGCGCTAAGATGGACATGATGAGAAAAAAATAAATCGTTTCTTTCAACAATTGCGTAATTTTTTTTTCTTTACCATATTGCAACCAAAATCCAAAATACATAAGTAATAAAGCAATGGCAATGAAGAGGGTATTAGGAGGAAAATAGTTATTTCCAGGATATTTAAAAAATAAAAAATTAACGCCAAATACAAGGGAAGATAAAGCGCATAGAAGTATACTTAGTAAAAGATTCCAAAAAGAAATGGCATTCATGCGCGAAGGTTATTCCACCACGGCTTCTTGCTGTTTTTGCTTAATGGCATGGTAAATTTCTTCGCGATGCACATTAATAGAGCGTGGCGCCTGAACCCCAAATTTTACATTTCCATGTTCTTGGGTTTTAAAAGCTACCACTTTAACGATTTCACCACCAATACAAATAACGAGGGATTCTTCAAAAGGTATGGTTACGATGTCCATAAAAAACCTTCTTATTTTTTAATATGTTATAACCGATTAGCTAGGTAATTGCAAATAAAAATAATTAAACTCTGTGCAAAAAAATATCACTGGGAAATGGTGCTGAATGACGATCATAGTATGTTGAGCGATTGTACTATTGTGCGGTTTGCATCACCTATATAATTGCTACTGTCCCTTAAATAAGGTATTATTGTGCGCTTTTTATACCTTTACACTCTATTAAGTAGTTTTAAAGGTTCCTTGCCTTACTCATGTTATTGGGAAGGCTTTTATAATCCATAAGGAGTTTAACTATGAGACATTATGAAATTGTGTTTCTGGTGCATCCTGATCAAAGCGAGCAAGTTCCAGCAATGGTTGAGCGCTATGAAGGGATCATTAGCAAGCATGATGGTAAAATTCACCGCAAAGAAGATTGGGGACGTAGGCAATTAGCTTATACTATCAATGACGTTCATAAAGCCCACTATATCTTAATGAATATTGAATGCAATGAAGCGGCACTCGAAGAGTTGAAAACAGCGTTCAAATTTAATGATGCTATATTGCGTCATTTAATTATAAAACGTAAAGGTCCCATTACTTCTGAATCGATTATGATGAAGAAAGAAAAAGAAACGCGTGCTGCTTAGGAGAAAAAAATGTCAGTCCATTTTCGTCGTAAAAAAATGAATCGTTTTGCCTCCGAAGGTGCTAATGAATTTGATTATAAAGACGTTAATCTTTTAAAAAATTATATTGGTGAAACCGGCAAAATAGTACCCAGTCGTATAACCGGCATTTCAACTCGAGTGCAGCGTCAAGTAGCTAGCGCTATTAAGCATGCTCGCTTCATAGGGTTATTGCCATACTGCGATAGCCATAAATAATAATGACTTTGCTTAGTGGTTTTATTCGTAAACAAGGCCAATTTGTTTTAGGAAAAAAGCAAAATGCATTTTTGCACACTGTTTTTTTAGCGGTTATCCCCTATACAGATTGGCTCTCGTTAGCAGTGATTGCTCTGATTACCTTAAGAAAAGGTATACGTGAGGGTCTTCCTTTGTTGCTGGCTGGGATGATTGCCTATTTTATTTGTGCAGGCTTTTTTTCCTCCTTAACTATAGGGCTGACTAACACATTGTTAACCTTTCTGCCGGGATTTTTTGCGGCAATTACTTTGCGCTTAACGAAGAGTTGGCGTTGGGTAGCAATTATTTGCTTGTTACAAGTTAGTATTGCGGCCTTATGTTTACAAACCTTTGCCCCTGAATATATTGAAATTCAGTTTCAGTTTATTCAGCATTTATTGTCGGAAGTTCAAAATGATAATTTTGCTTTTGATATATTAATGAATAGGGGACTGAATCAAACTACTTTGGCTAATTATTTAGTTGGTGTTCAAGCGGTTGGAGTCATACTTTCCGGGATTTCCGCACTTATGCTTGCGCGTTCAGTGCAAGCCGAGTTATTTTATCCTGGAGGGTTTAAAAAAGAAATGGAAACATTTCGGGGCGATAAAATAGGTCTATTAATATTGCTGGTATGTTTATTTGCTGCGCATGGTGGAAACGTGTTGGCTATGAATATACTTCCCATGTTAATGGTTTATTTTATGTTAGCCGGTTTAAGTTTAGGGTCCCATATACTTTATAATAAAAAACCTGTTACATCCCTTTTCTTACTAGTGACTCCGCTGATATTTTTGCCGTTTGTTATGTTGCCACTCTATGTGATTTTTGGTTCATTAGATAGTATTTTTAATTTTAGAAGTTATCTTGCGGTTAATGCAGATAATCGAGCATAAGGGGTTTTTAAGATGGAAGTTATCTTATTAGAAAAAGTAAGAAATTTAGGAAATTTAGGGGATAAGGTTAACGTTAAACCTGGTTATGGACGTAATTATTTAATCCCTGAAAGTAAAGCAGTTTTCGCTACACCAGAAAATATTAAACTTTTCGAAGAAAAACGTGCTGAATTAGAGAAGAAAGCACAGCAATCATTAGCTGCGGCAGAGCAACGCGCTGCCAAGTTAAACGACACTGCGGTAGTTATCTCTGCGCAAGCAAGTGACGAAGGAAAGTTGTATGGTTCTATCGGCCCAAACGAAGTGAAAGATGCTTTAGCAGCTAAGTCTGTTGAAGTAAGCAAAAGAGAAATCGTTATGCCAGAAGGTCCTATCCACTCTGTTGGCCAATACGAAATTGAAATCCATGTGCATAGTGATGTAATTGCTAAAGTGCAAGTGGAAATCACTCCTGCAAAATAGTAATTTAATGTAGGGTGGGTCTCTCGGCTCAGCCCTGCATTTTAGTAGTTGGTTTTGCAACCTGGTTTTCAACGTCCGTTAAATACCTAAACTCCCCCATTATCATTGTTTCATAATTAATGTTTTGCAATGTCTTAGCGTGCGCTCTGATTCTGGTGGCAGAGTTAAGTAGTCGCCATATTCTTTTCTTAAAATGAATTCGGCTTTATTTGGTATATTGAAAGACTCCCCTTCGAATTCTCCTTTTCTCAGCGGGTATACTTCCTCAAACTTGATATGTGTTACCTTTTTGCAATGATATCCTCTTCCCAAGTAAGGAGTATTTTGTTTATTAGCGTAGTGGACCATTAGATCCAGGCATTTATTTAAAAATATTTTCGGAAAAAAATAACCTAACGTTTTATAAAGCTGATGGCTTCTGCCCATAGGTAAGGAGGAGTACTTGGTTCCCAAGATGCGAAGGAGTTTGCGGGAAATGCGTTTCATTGATTTATGGATAAGTGGATGCGCCGGCATCTTATCGTAAACGAATACGTCAATAAAAATGCCTTGTGTATAAGTTTCATTCCCCCGTTCGTACTTTTCAAGATAATAGCTTTTTTTGTCTCTAACTTTTAAAGGAGTACCTAAATTGTAATATCCTTTTTCACCGCCTGCTTTTTGCAAATACATATGAGCAGGTAATTCTTTAGGTGCTACTTGTAAAAATTTCTCGTAGCTTTTCCTTGGCATGGCAATATCCATGTCATCATCCCAAGGGATAAAACCTTGATGGCGAATTGAACCCAGTAATGTTCCGGCATCCAACCAATAGTCGATGTCATGCTCTTTGCAAATGGCATCAATGACTTTAAGCATGCTTAACATCTTTAACTGTGCTGCTCGCAAGAGATCATTGGTGATGGCCACGGGTAGATTAGAACCCGATTCTAACTTTTCCATTTAATATTACATCCAAGACTAGGACTTTGATCTTTAGTGATTTCTTTATTTGAAAGCAGGCAATTAAGAGCGTCTCGAATGGAACTTCCAGTTACTGGTATACCATTGCCCGGGCGCGAATCATCTAGCTGTCCGCGGTACACTAATTCGTTAAGATGGTTAAAAATAAAAAAATCAGGAGTACAAGCTGCCTGATACGCTTTAGCTACTTCTTGAGTCTCGTCGTATAAATAGGGAAAGGGATAGGCTTGAACTTTTGCATTCATTTTCATATTTTCAAAAGAGTCTTCAGGGTATTGGGTTGCATCATTTGAATTGATGGCAAAAAATTGGATACCCTTTGCTAGATAATCATTTGCCAGGCGCGTTAATTCATGGTTGATGTGCTTCACATAGGGGCAGTGATTACATATAAACATTATTACAGTGGCAACTGCATTTTTATTATCCGAATAACTTATTTGTTTTCCACTAACAGCGTCAATTAATTTAAACTGTGGGGCATTTGTTCCCAGGTCAATCATGGTTGAAGCAGTCTTAACCATAAAAATTCTCCAATCCTTTCAATAAAAAATAAGAAATCCCGTTATTAACACAAATATTAGGTTAAGAAAAAACCAAATGGCTGCAGCTGATTTCCCAAGGTGCACTTCATAACCCGCATAAATAGCCACACTGAGTGCCCCAAAAAGGGAAACCCAAATATGGGTTAATGAGAGCCCAATAGAAACCAAAGCGATTCCTATGACTCCGATAACACGGAAAATATTTTTTAATTCATTGCTTAAAAGATAATAAACGAATAGTTGCAGGCATAATAAACTGGGTAAAATAATTTGTTGAATAGGCCCTATACCCAAAAGAATAGCTCCATGCCCTGCTATAAGAATTAATTCTAAAGCAATGAAATAAACCAGCTTAAAATATAGGGCGGTGAAGAGCAGTAAACTGGCACCAACAATGTAATAAATTTGCGCAAAAGGCTGGGAAAAGCCAAATAAAACAGTAATAGCCCCAATAATGCCAATTAAGGTGAAGAATACCTCTGCAGGCGATTTACCATTTAAGGTAAATGCCTTTATCTGTAGCATCTTTGATTACCTGTGATTGTGGTTTATTAGTTGAAACCCAGTAGTTGCCCATATTTGCCAGGGCAAATTTTACTCTAGGATACTGGCAAACTTCTAAAACGTCGTTACAATTAACTATCGCGGTATTATTATTTTGGTGAACAAAACATCGAAATTGAAAGTTTGCTTCATCCGAAGCAAAAGCAGCCCAGTTATTGGGGTCTAATTTGCTTTGTAATTGTGGGCTCATAAAAGTATCTTTGGAATCTTGCCGTTCTAGTTCAATTTGCGCGTCTGAGCGATTCTGAATTAAATAAAGCGTTTGATTTCCGGTTTCGTTAAGCACCAAAAGGTTTTGGTTAAAACCATAACCCGTTACTTCACATCCGCGCGGAAATGTTGAGGCTGCAAACGTTTTTGTTAATAAAGAGATTACTAAAAAGTTAGAAATCAAAATAAAACGTAACATTACGAACCCCACATTATTGTTAAAATTTTTTGCGTATTTTAATAAAAAATAAGCCAAAGTCTAGAAACTTTGGGTGTTAATTAGTCCTTAATAGCATTTATTTTCGCAATGAGCATAGGAGAATAGGTTCTGTATATACTCAATATTAAATACATAATCACATAACCCAATGAAATTGCTAATAGTGCAGGATGCTGCTCAGGATAAGTCCAGAGAATTAAAGCGGAACTGATACCAAAAAGAAGTGAACACAAATGCATCAGCAACTTAAGCCTTTTTGATTGGGTTAAATAATCAAGGCGGGAAGGGTAAACATATTTAACCGGAACAAAAATAAGTACACACAAAACACTTAAAATCCATGCATTAGTAACCATGGATGTATTAAAAATAAACATGTAAAAAATTGCAAAGTTCCAATAACAAGGAAAACCTTTGAAGAAATGATCGGGGGTTTTGGCATCTTCCTGGCAAAATTGGTAAGAGGAAGTAATGGTTATCCCTAATATAATTACTATTTCTAATCCGGGTGGCAGCATGTCTTCTTTTACTAGAAGAAAAAAAGCGGGGGTAACTACATAATTAAGGAAATCAACAATATTGTCTAAAAGGGCGCCGTCAAATTTCGGCAATATTTCTTTTACTTTAACCAATCGTGCCAATGTACCATCTATAGCATCAATAAAAACCGTAATTCCCATTAACCAAAAAGCAGCTATATATTGATGGTGGTATATTTCATATAAAGAATAAACGCCGAAGAATGAAGCGCTAGCGGTAAATATATGTACCGCCCAGGCTAAAAGATAATGGAGCGGATGATAATTTTTTTTTTTATTGCTCATCAGTTATCCTACTTGAAAAGCTGAGTTATATAATTACAAGTGAATAGTAACAACAATCAAAAGACATACGCAAGAAAAGAAGAAAGTTGTAAAACGGATAATACTTAAAGAAATAAGGATTTTTTATGCAAATTCAAACAATAAACCCTGCGACTGAAGAGATATTACAAAACTATCCTTTGCTTACATTGGAGCAAATGAATGCTGCAATTGACGCAGCACACTTGTGTTATTGCGTGTGGCGTAAAACGGCCTTTTCTCAGCGTACACAGCGTATGATCGCTTTAGCTAATTTATTGCGTCAGAAAAAAGAAGAGTTGGCAGTGTTAATTGCACAAGAAATGGGAAAACCCCTGAAGGCAGGAGTGGGTGAAATTGAAAAATGTGCTTGGGTATGTGAGCACTTTGCTCATGAGGCTGAAAATTATTTAGCACCGCGTGAAATTAAAACAGAAATGAAAAAAACGAAAGTATGTTATCAATCTTTAGGAGTAATTTTTGGCATCATGCCTTGGAATTATCCCTTCTGGCAGGTCTTTCGTTTTGCCGCCCCAACGATTATGGCCGGAAATGCCATTATTCTAAAACATGCTCCTATAACCACAGGTTCAGGAAATAAAATTGCGGAACTTTTTATAGAAGCGGGATTTCCGGAGCATTTATTTCAACACTTGATTCTTGATAATGATTTAGCTGCTAAAGTAATCGCGCATGATAAAATTGAAGCGATTACCCTAACTGGTAGTGAGCGCGCAGGAAGTATTGTAGCGGCTAATGCTGCCAGCCACATAAAAAAGTCTGTATTAGAACTTGGAGGAAGTGACCCTTATATAGTTTTAGAGGATGCAGACATCGATCTTGCTGCTAAAACCATTGTAACTTCTCGTTTAAGTAATACCGGCCAAGTATGCATAGCTGCTAAACGCACGATCGTATTAAAGTCGGTAAGCGAACCGTTATTAAACAGTATTAAAGAAGTGATGAAAAATTTCACGGTAGGTGATCCTATGGATGCAAATACTCTATTGGGTCCAATGGCAAGGGCGGATTTACGTGATAATTTGCATAAGCAAGTACAAGATAGTATTAAAAAAGGGGCCATCTTGCTTGTAGGTGGAGAAATCCCCAAAAATGTAAAAGGATATTACTACCCCCCAACTTTGCTTATTAATGTGTGTCCTGGTATGCCAGCTTTTGATGAAGAATTATTTGGACCTGTGATTGCTATAACAGAGGCTCAAGATGAAGCGCAAGCCATTCGTTTAGCAAATCAAACCCGATTTGGTCTGAGTGCTGCGATTTTTACGCGTGATATCGCAAAAGGGGAGGCAATTGCCACTGACTTAATTGATTCCGGTTCCTGTTTTATTAATACGTATGCCGCTTCGGATCCGCGTGTTCCTTTTGGCGGGATTAAAAGATCAGGATTTGGCCGTGAATTATCGCGCGAAGGTATACTAGAATTTGTTAATACAAAAGTTGTTTCAATTGCCTAAGAAATCAGCGCCTAATTGTTTTGTTGCATTGTGAAATAGGTATATAATGCGCACAGTTTATTGAGTGACATGCCAAAAGGTGAGAGTGAATGTCTTATAAGTTTGAAGAGGGTAAAGACCAAATAATTGAAGAAGTGGTAGAAAAGATCAAGCAAAAAATGGTGGGTGATCAAGCCATATTTTGTGCCGAATTTGTTCGCCAATTTTTCGGCAGAGTCGCTTTAGATGATTTAAAAGAATGGGAAATAGAAGATTTATATGGGGCGGCTGTTAATTTTTGGAGCCTTATTCAGTTTAGAGCTCCGAATGAAACAAAAATTCGCATTTATAATCCAGACTATGAACGACACGGTTGGCAAACTACCCACACCGTAGTTGAAATTATTTGTAAGGATATTCCCTTTCTTGTTGACTCCATCCGTATGGTTGTTAGTCGAATGGGGATTTCTTCCCACTTGATTATCTCCATGGGAGGGCTTCACTTAATGCGAGGACCCAATCATGAAGTGACAGCTGTTCTCCCTAAACATGGTGAATTACCTCCTGGGGCTGAAACGGATGCACCTATTCTTATGGAAATTGATCGCCAAACGGATCCAAAAATTTTAGATGAGCTGCATCAAAATTTTGAAAGAGTCCTGGAAGATAATATTGCGGTTGTGGAAGACTGGATGCCAATGCGTGAGCGGGTTCGTAGTATTATTTCTGAACTTGATAATGCTCCCGCGAGTCTGGATCCTAGCGAAGTTGAAGAAACGAAAGCCTTCTTACACTGGATTGAAGATCACCATTTCACCTTTTTAGGCATTAGAGATTACGAATTAGTGCAGAAAGGGAAAGAAACCATATTGCAAGCAGTCCCTGAAACAGGTTTTGGGGTTTTGCGCCAGAATTTAAGTAAATCAAATGCCCGCAGTATTACCGCGATGACACCTGAAGCGAGAGAATTAACACTGTCACCTCGCATATTAGTTATGTCAAAAACGAATACTCTAGCAACGGTTCATAGGGATGCTTATACAGATTACATTGGTGTAAAGCGCTTTAATGATAAAGGAGAGGTGATTGGTGAACGCCGAATAATTGGTTTGTATACCTCTGCAGCATATAACACCAATCCTAAACATATCCCGTTTTTGCGTCATAAAGTGGCGCAGATTATGAAAAACTCAAATCTTAATCCACGTAGCCATGCGGGCAAAGTTTTATTAAATATTCTTGAAACTTTACCACGGGATGACTTAATCCAGGCTTCTGAGGATGAGTTATTAGAAATGGCAATGGGCATTTATTATATGCAGGAGCGGCGTAGAATTCGGATGTTCGCACGAACAGACGTTTATCGTCGTTTTATTTCTTGTCTGGTATATGTTCCCAAGGAGCGCTTTAATACAGAATTGCGTCAAGCTATGCAAGACGAGTTAGAGAAAGCGTTTAATGCTACAGAAATAACATTCTCAACTCACTTCTCCGAATCGGCTTTGGCTCGCATTCATTTTATTATTCGTATTAATCCACAAGATACCAAAAAATATGATTTTAAAGAGATAGAGAAAAAGTTAATTGAAATCGGGCGCTCCTGGATTGATGATTTACAACAGTTTCTTTATGAAACCTATGGAGAAGAGGAAGCTAATCGATTATATAATAAGTATAAAGATGCTTTTCCTGCAGTTTACACAGCAAGTTTTTCCCCCAGAACCGCCGTGTTTGATATTAAACATGTGGAAGAGCTAAACGAAGAGCATTCTTTGGGAATGAATTTTTACCGGCCCTTAGATGAGTTTGCTGAGAATTTCCGCCTTAAAATATATCAGCATGATGTAACTTTGCCCTTGTCAGATGTCTTGCCAATTATTGAAAATTTAGGGCTGCGCATGATTAGCGAGCGCCCTTATGTTATTAAATTTAAGGACGATAAGGTTACCTGGATTAATGATTTCTCACTGTATTATAAAAACGGTGAGCAAATTAATTTCGATGAAATAAGGGAGTTATTTCAAAACGCATTCACGAGCGTATGGTTTGGTGATGCGGAAAATGATGGTTTTAATCAGTTGGTTTTAGCTGCAGGTTTGGGTTGGCGCCAAGTTGCTGTACTGCGTACATACTCTAAGTATTTCAAGCAAATAGGATTTACTTTCAGCCAAGATTATATTCAGGGCGCCTTGAATAATAATGCACATATTGCTAAAAAATTAATCAATCTATTTGAAATTCGATTTAAGCCAGGGAAGTCAAGCAATAGAGAGAAAAAGGCAGACGACCTTATTACAGAAATTTTTAAAGACCTGGATAGTGTTGAAAATTTAGACGAAGATAAAATTATTCGTCAATTCGTGCAAGCAATTACCTCTACGTTGCGCACGAATTACTATCAAGTTGATAAAGAGGGAGAGTATAAGAATTACATCTCCATTAAATTAAATAGCAAAGCTATTTCGGGAATGCCAAAGCCGTATCCTCTGTTTGAAATTTTTGTTTATTCACCACGTTTTGAAGGCGTTCATTTACGCGGCGGTAAAGTAGCCCGGGGTGGTATTAGATGGTCTGACAGAAAAGAAGATTTCCGCACGGAAATTTTGGGTTTAATGAAGGCTCAACAAGTAAAAAATGCAGTGATTGTACCCAGTGGCGCTAAAGGAGGTTTTGTACCGAAACAAATTGCCTCTAATGCGACGCGCGAAGAAATATCCTTAGAAGGTATTGCTTGTTACCAACAGTTTATTCGTGGCTTATTAGATATTACCGATAATTATGTCGACGGTGGACAAATTGCAAAGCCAAAAGAAGTTATTTGTTATGACGAAGACGATCCTTATTTGGTAGTTGCTGCAGATAAAGGCACAGCAACTTTTTCCGATATTGCGAACGCTATTTCCCTGGAGTATGGCTTTTGGTTAGGGGATGCATTTGCTTCGGGTGGCTCGGTTGGATATGACCATAAAAAAATGGGGATTACGGCGAGAGGCGCCTGGGAATCGGTTAAGCGTCATTTTTATGAGCTGGGCGTTGATATAAAAACTACTGATTTTACGGTAGTGGGTATTGGTGATATGGCCGGGGATGTGTTTGGTAACGGGATGCTTTTGTCGAATCACATTCAATTAGTCGCGGCATTTAATCATGTTCATATTTTTATTGATCCAACTCCCGATCCTGAAGTTAGTTTAAAAGAACGTAATCGTTTATTTCATTTACCACGCTCTACTTGGGAAGACTATGATCCGCATCTGATTTCTCCTGGTGGCGGGGTTTTCAATCGCAATGCAAAATCGATTCCTGTTAGCCCGGAAATGAAAAAACTTTTTGATATTAAACAAAATACCATCGAACCCAATGAATTAATAAAAATAATTCTGCAGGCTAAGGTTGATCTTCTTTGGAGTGCTGGAATAGGTACTTTTGTAAAAGCACACACTGAATCAAATACCGAAGTGGGT
Organism: Legionella adelaidensis; assembly: GCF_900637865.1. Classification (NCBI taxonomy): domain Bacteria; kingdom Pseudomonadati; phylum Pseudomonadota; class Gammaproteobacteria; order Legionellales; family Legionellaceae; genus Legionella; species Legionella adelaidensis. The sequence continues at coordinate 83,544 of NZ_LR134422.1, read as the reverse complement.
GACCGTACTAATGACGCTATTCGAATTAATGGCAATCAGCTTCGCTGTCGCGTTGTGGGTGAAGGTGGTAACTTAGGATTAACACAACTAGGCAGAATGGAGTATTCACTAAATGGTGGATTAATATTTACTGACTTTATTGATAATTCGGCGGGTGTAAGTTGTTCCGATAAAGAAGTAAATATTAAGATTCTTCTCAATTCAATCGTTTCCTCAGGTGATATGACGCCTAAACAGCGCAATGAGCTATTAGTGGAAATGACGGATGAGGTTGCTCATTTAGTTTTGCGTGATAATTATTTACAAACACGTGCTTTAAGCTTGCTGTCGTCTGAAGCGATGCGTTCGGTTGAACTGCAAAGCCGTTACATTAACGAATTAGAACGCACCGGTAAAATTGACAGGAATTTAGAATTCTTGCCTGATGAAAAAACGATTATGGAGCATAAGCTTATCGGCAAAGGATTGAGCCGACCGGGAATGGCTGTATTATTTTGCTATAGCAAAATAATTCTAAAAGAGGCCATTCTAGCGTCTGATGTGCCCGAAGATGTTTTTTTAAAGCAATTTTTGGTGAATTCATTCCCCAGGCCTTTGCAAGATCGTTTTAGCAAAGAAATGCAAAACCACCCATTAAAACGTGAAATTATTGCTACTAAAGTCAGTAATATCATAATTAACGAAATGGGTTTCACTTTCATTTATCGCTTGCAAGATGAAACCGGTGCTCCAACAGCGTCCATTGTGCGCGCTTATATGATTGCGCGTAGCGTTTTGAATATGGATACTATTTGGCGAGAAATTGAAAATCTGGATAACCAAGTCGATGTGAGTACGCAAAATGAAATAATGATGACGTATGTAAGGTTGTTAAGACGTATTACTCGTTGGTTCTTGCGAACTCAACGTACTCGTTTAAATATTAGTAAAACCGTCAAACTTTATGCGCCCGGACTTCAAGAATTAAAAAATTCCATGCCGGCCGTATTTGGGGAAGAAAACTATAAGCAATACAAAGAAGTTTTAAATAAATATAAGGAAATGGGGCTTTCTGAGATACTTGCGCATGAGCTTACAATTACTCGCGGGCTTTTTGCAGCTATGGATATCATTGAAGTTGCTCATGAGTTGGATATGAATATAACTCAAGTGGCAGAAGCTTATTTTGGTATAGGTGAGTTCCTCGATTTGGCATGGATCCGTACGCAAGTGATTGTCCACTCCACTGAAAATCATTGGGAAGCTCTGTCCAGAGAGGCATTGCGCGATGATCTTGATTGGCAGCAAAGACAATTAACTGCGGGTATTTTACAGGGGAATTCTAAGAAAAACGATGTCGCGACTTGCCTAAAAAATTGGGCCGAAAAGCAAGGATCTTTGATTCAACGATGGAAAGAGGTTTTATCAAACCTGCGTTCAACGGGAGTTTTAAATTACACTATGTTTTTTGTCGCTATTCGTGAGCTGTTAGATCTTACCCAAACTACTTTACAAATGAATCAGAATCATAAAGAGTTTGAAGAGGTATAATAAACGTCGGAGTGGCATTTTATTTAAATGCCACATTTAGCCATTTTTAAAAGGATTTTGAAAGTGCCAAAAAAAAATCTTATTAGCTATTCAAACCCATCCAAGGTTTTCCATTGGGTAGTTGCTTTATTAGTGCTTCTTATGCTTGCCTTGAGTTTTTTCATGGAAGATATTCAGGAGCAATACCAGCCTCAAGCCTATTTCATTCATAAATCGATTGGCCTTTTAATTTTTCTGTTAATGATTATTCGAATACTATGGATTTTTTACCGCGGTAAACCCCCTTTGCCAAAAACCGTACCCACCTGGCAAAAGTGGGTTGCAAGAATAGTACAATACTCCTTGTACCTATTTCTTATTCTCATGCCTATTTCGGGGCTAGTTATGTCCGTGGCAGCAGATCATCCTCCAAGCTTCTTTGGCTTATTTACGGTCACTTTACCTATAGCGCCTAATGAAGCGCTAGCAGAGTTTATGGCAGAAGTTCATGAATTTATTGCCTGGACTTTAATCACTTTAATTGTTTTGCACGTAGGTGGAGCGTTAAAACATTTCTTGATAGACAAAGATAACGTATTACAAACAATGTTACCGGGTGGGAATAAAAAATAACCGGAGAAAACCGCGCGAACCCTTGAAGGTATAGCCACCTCTGAGCATTTTTTATATGTGGGGAAGAAGGAATAGTTAAGTTAGGGTTATTTCTTCCTCGTTACCTTCTATTTTTACCTTTTTAGGGTGTTCGAAGATAATACTGGTAGCAATTAAATATTCATCTTCCTTAATGGGACTGTAGTCTACTATCTCCCCTATATCTTTGTTATCGGGAATAGCTAATAATCGCTTACCTAAAACAGGTGGGGAGGAAGTTTTAACTGTAAATACTTTCATTTCATGTTTTAACTTCGCGCGGTAGTGCGTTCTCGCGATGATTTCTTGCCCTTTATAACACCCTTTATCAAAACTTAAATAATCATGTAAATGTAAATCTAATCGGTGCGGCAAAAATAAGTTTTTAGTAGTAGGGTAAATCTGAAATTCATGGTTTTTCAAGCGAAGAACATGCCATGCAAGGGAGCCGCGAAATTGATTCATTTCTATAAATTTTGAATTGTCCAATCCCTCCTTGGTGATAATCACATAAAAATTATTACCTAAATGATACATAAAATGCTGATTATCACTTGTGATAGCAAAATTTTGTTGCGGGAAATGGTTTAGGGAAGGAAAAATATCATTTGGATTTTGTAAATAAAAGCCATAAATTTTAGCGTTTGCGGGGCTTAATTTTACCCGAGAAAATGCCGCAGCTTTCGCTAATGTTTGTATGGTCGCCGGGATTAAATCATTTGCTAAAACAAGTGTCACTCCTTGCGAATTAGGTGCTATTACATCCAGTAAGGCAAATACCCGTCCTTTTAAATCACAGAGCGCACCATGTTGCATCTGCTCTGTGGTTACCTTTCGAAGATCACATGATAATTGGCCTTGCAGAAAATCTTTAGACTTATCACCTTCTACATTGATTAACCCTAAGTAAGGAATTTCAAATAAATAGTTTTTATACGGAAGGAAATTAAATTCCTCAACCGTATTTGTATAGCTGGTATAGATTCTTTCATTTACTTGAATATTGTGCATTAACACCCTGCCTTAATTTGGTTATTTTCTAGTTTCTTCGATATAGCTATAATCCCAAAAAAATGTTTTGAGTTGAACTATGATTACACCCGAACAAAAGGCCAAAATTAAATGGAACTGCCGTCGAGGTATGCTGGAACTGGATTTAATTCTTAATCGATTTTTAAACGATGGTTTTGCTTTGCTTTCCGACGAGCAAGTAATTAATTTTGAAACACTACTAACCTATTCCGATCCACAGTTATATTTTTGGTTAATGGGACAGGAAGAGCCTGATGACGAGGTCATAGCGGAAATTGTCAATACCGTCCGAGCTTTGCATAGATTTTAACCTCTCTAAAGATTATATTAAAATTATTTTTGTAGTTTATATATTAGGCTTATACAGTTTAATCTGTTCTTCTTTTCCCGGTTATATTACCTTTTTATGGACCATTTTTCTTTCTTATCATTTTTTCATTCAAATCAAAGATAAAGTTCCTTATCATTATAAAAAACTACAATATATTGGAAAAAAATGGGTTTTATCTGCAAATGACAAGCCATTTATGGAGTTCAGTAAGGCCCGTATTAGTTTTGAATGTGGGTTATTTTTATTGCTAACTTTAAAAAAGGATAAAAAGAGAAAAAATCTAGTTATTTTTTTAGACCAGATAACCCTGGAAACGAATAAAAAATTGCATCTTATAGTCAATCATGAAATGTGAAAAATGTAGGTTGGTACCGACCTAACACTCCTTCTTAACATCTTTTGTAGGGCTGTCGGCACCAACCTACTTTAATTTGGATGTAAGTAGACAAGACTATAATCCAAAACACTGTGTAACTGAGTGCATAAAAAAGAGAAGCATTTAGTGGACTTGCCCATCCAAATAATTGATTAGTGAGGTGATTTTTTAAGTTAACATCAGGATAGAGGTATATTCTGCTCTGTAGCTTTAGAAAAAATACATGAAGAACATACGCCAACATCGCATTCGTACCTAACAAGATGAAGCCGGCTGTCCAAAATCGCCAAGACTTAATTTCAATTAACCAGTAGAGGGTGGCCAGCAAGAGTGTAGCCATACCTGCAGTCCATAATACATAAGAGCTAGTCCATAAGGCTTTGTTGAATGGAAATGAAAAACTCCATAGCCATCCTAATACTAACTGACAGACTCCAAATAATACCAACCCTGTTAATTTGTCTTTTTCGTTGGTAATGCAAATTAACCAATAACCAATGCACACGCCTATTAACGTAGTGGCAAGTGCGGGGAGTGTACTTAAAATACCCTCTGGATCATATACTTTTCCATACAAATGTTGTGAAGAAAAAAACCATCGATCCACATAAGCCGCAGGATTATTTGCAAGGGTTAAATCCGGGAATAATAGATATATGAGCCAATAAGTTAAGAGGATTCCGCCTGTTATTATGATTTGTGTTCTCATGGTACAAGTTAAGAAAAGGAGTGCGGCGGCCCCATAACAAACAGCAATACGCTGTAAAACTCCAAAGTATCGTATCTGCTCCCATTCAAAATGGGCAGAATAAAAATTTAATAACAAACCGAGGGAAAATATAAAAAGAGTACGTTTAAGAATTTTAAAAATGAGAAGGGCGGGGCGCTTCGAACCCCTGTTTTTGTACAAGCCAAATACCAAAGATACGCCTACTATGAAGAGAAAAAAAGGAAATACTAAATCGGCCAGGGTACAACCATTCCACGCTGAGTGCTCAAGCCAAGTATAGGCAACATTATTACCTGGGCTATTTACCAGAATCATTAAAAATACAGTCAACCCGCGAAACACATCGAGAGATATTAAGCGTGAGACTTTAGAGAGTGGATCCATCATAAACCAGGTGACCATTAGTGAACAAATTGTACAGAAATATACAAATTAAGGCAAATAATTATAAAAAACCAGGAGCTTAAATTAAGGCTTCCCCGCATCATGCTGCACTTATCTCGCCCCTTTGCCGTCCAATCTTTCGTCTAAAACTGATACTAAGAATACCTGAATAGGCAGCCTTGATGCCACCAAGCGTGATCAAGGAAATTTAAGATGCTAACAAATTCATTAGAGACACAAGAAAACCCGTGGTAAAATTGCGAAATTCATCTCTATAAAAATAATTATAATGTTGGAAAGTGATCGCTTGATAAGCACGCAGACTATTGATTCGGAAGAGGCATTCGATCGTGCGATTAGACCTTTATCTTTAGCAGAGTATATTGGTCAAGAGGAAGTATGTACGCAAATGCGTATCTTCATTGATGCAGCGAAAAAACGATTTGAACCGCTCGATCATGTTCTTATTTTTGGCCCACCAGGCCTTGGTAAAACTACCTTAGCGAATATAATTGCCCATGAAATGGGTGTGAACTTACGGCAGACTTCAGGTCCTGTGTTAGAAAAAGCAGGAGACATTGCTGCTATTCTTACCAATTTGCAAGAAAATGATGTGTTATTTATTGATGAAATTCATCGTTTGAGCCCTGTCATCGAGGAAATACTTTACCCGGCAATGGAAGATTACAAGTTGGACATAATGATAGGTGAGGGGCCTTCAGCGCGTTCCATTAAACTTGAGTTACCCCCATTTACTTTAGTAGGGGCTACTACACGAGCTGGTTCCTTAACCTCTCCCTTGCGCGATCGTTTTGGTATTGTTCAACGTTTGGAATTCTACTCGATAGCATCACTTACTCATATAGTAAACCGTTCTGCCCGACTTTTGCGGGTAAAAACGGATGAGGAGGGTGCGCACGAGATTGCACAGCGATCGCGAGGGACACCGCGGATTGCTAATCGTTTATTACGACGGGTGCGGGATTATGCGGAAGTTAAAGGGGATGGAATTATCACTGCTGCTATAGCAAAAAGTGCCTTGGAGATGCTGCATGTAGACCGCTTGGGATTTGATGTAATGGACCGGAAGTTATTGCTTGCTATTATTGAACGTTTTGACGGTGGTCCTGTTGGTATTGATAGTATTGCCGCTGCCATTGGTGAAGAAAAAAATACAATAGAAGATGTGTTAGAGCCTTATTTAATCCAACAAGGATATTTAATGCGCACACCACGCGGTCGTACGGCAACGCAATCGGCTTATCAACATTTTGGTTTTGTTTTTAATGTTAGTGAATAAATTTTTAGCTACAGAGAGTGCTGCAACATTTCGGGTATATGTGGAAGATACTGATCTTATGGGTATTGTATATCATTCCAATTATCTTTATTTTTTTGAGCGAGCACGTACAGAAATGTTTCGCAATGCTGGGTTATCTTTGACTATGATGGCAAAACATGGTACACACTTCGCCATTCATGAAGTACAGTTGAAATATCATGCTCCAGCGCGTTTGGATGATCTATTAACTATTAAAACGAGCTGTGAGAATATTAGGGCTTCAACTCTGGTATTTAATCAATTCATACATAATGAATCAGGAAATTTATTGTGTGAGGCCATTGTTCGGGTTGTTTGTGTGAATAATGAATTAAAGCCAAAACGTTTGCCGAAAGAATTTATTGGAGGAAATTAAGTGGGGAATCATGCCAGTGTATTAGGTTATTTTATGCAAGCTGGGCTTGTAGTAAAAACAGTTATGCTGATTTTACTTGCCGCATCCATTATTTCTTGGACTCTCATTTTTCAGCGCGCCTGGTTTTTTAAAAGATTAAAACAGCAATACGACGCGTTTAGTACGCGTTTTTGGGAGTGCACCGATTTAAGTCGTTTGTTTACGGATTTAGACAGTAAGGTGAATGACAGAGAGGGTTTGGCGGCCATTTTCCATTCGGGATTTAGAGAGTTCTTGCGTGTCAGCAAATTAGGTGAGATTGCATTGGAGCCTATACAAAGGGTGATGCAAATTAGTAATGCCAAAGAGGCAGAGCGTTTACAGCAGCATTTGCCCTTTTTTGCCTCCGTAGGCTCTATCGCGCCTTACGTAGGTTTATTCGGTACGGTTTGGGGGATTATGACTTCTTTCCAAGCTTTAGGGCATGCACAGCAAGCAACTATTGCGATGGTTGCCCCGGGTATTTCTGAAGCATTAGTAGCCACGGCTTTAGGCCTGTTTACTGCTATCCCTGCTGTTATTGCATACAATCGATATACTACCCGCGCTAACGGATTATTAGATAGGTATGAAGTATTTCAGGAGGAATTTATTTCTTTAATAGCCCAGCAAACCAGTAATACGGTGCGAGGTTAATTTATATGTTAAAAAAGAAAAATGTTCGGGAAAGGCCCGTCGCTGAGATTAATGTAGTGCCTTACATTGACGTTATGTTAGTACTACTAGTAATTTTTATGATCACGGCACCTATGCTGACGCAGGGAGTAACCGTTGATTTACCAAAAGCCGCTAGTGAAACCATTAAAGAAACAGATAGGGAACCTATTATTGTATCGGTTAATCAACAAGGCGAGTACTTTTTAAATATCAGTGATGCACCGAATACTCCAATGGCCCCGAAAGCTTTAATGGTTCGTGTCGCTGCCGAACTTGAGTTATCCAAAGAAAACCATCAAAAACTCAACGTATTAGTGAAAGGCGACCAAGGTGTTAATTATGGGAAAGTGGTTACTGCCATGAGTCTTTTAAAACAAGCTGGCGCTGAAACGGTGGGACTAATTACTGACTCCAGTGAAGACACAGGAGATGTGGGATGATGCAGGATCGTAGTTATCGGACTGCTTTCGGAATAGCATTTGCTTTTCATATAGCTATTGCCATTTTATTGCTAATCGACCCCAGCAGTCAGCAACCCTTAGTTATGCAAACCGCCGAAAAAGAGTCTAGCCAGGCATTGCCTTTGGATGTTGAACCCCAAGAAGAACCCATTAAAGCGGTCGCAGTCGATAATACCGAAATTATGGAAACGGTTAATCGTTTAAAACAAGAACAAATAGAAAAACAACACGCAGAACAAAAAAGACAACAGGCTTTAAAACAACAAGCAGAGAATGCCCGAAAACAACGTTTGGAAGAACAAAACAGAGTTAAAAAACTTAAAGAAGAAGCGGCAAAACTTGCTTTGGCGCGTGAAAAAGAGTTAGCAGAAGAAAAGGCAAGGTTGGAACAAATTACCAAGCAGAAAAAGGAAGAGGAGAAACGCCTTGCTGAAATGAAACAGAAACAAGAGCAGTTGGCAAAGCAGCAGAAAGAAGAAGCGGAAAAATTAGAAGTACTAAAGAAAAAGAAAGCGGAAGAGCTAGCCAAAGCTGAGAAAGAGAAATTAGAAAAAGAAAAATTGGAAAAAGAAAAAGCGGCTCAGCTTGCGCGCGAACAAGCTGAATTGGAGAAAAAACGTCAAGCTGCTTTACAGCAAGCAGCCATTGATAATGAAAGGAACGCTAGAATTGCGGGGGAAGTAGATAAATATAAAGCGCTTATTATCAGCGCCATCAGCAGACAATGGATTTTACCCGAGAATATTAATAGTGGCGTATCAAGCCAATTTCGTATTCGCTTAGCTCCAAATGGAGCGGTGTTGGAAGTAAATTTAACCCGCAGTAGCGGAGATCCTATATTAGATAGGTCTGCCCAAGCTGCAATATATAAGGCATCGCCTTTGCCCGTACCTAAAGATCCAGAAATGTTTGATGTGTTTCGGGACATTAGCTTAACGGTACGGCCAGAAAATGCGAGGGGGTAATATTGTGATAAATCGTTTATTCGTACTTTTATTTTTCTTTTTTTGTAGCGCGGCTAATGCGCTCGACTTAGAGCTGACTCAAGGTATTAATGCTGCTCTTCCTATAGGGATAAATTCTTTTGGCGGAGGGGAGCCTTCACAAGCTATTAAATCGATTGTTGAAAATGATTTGCGATTTTCAGGCCAGTTTAGACTTGTTGCACCGCAAGGGGGCGAATCGATGCCTATTGGCATGTGGAAACAAGCGGGGGCTGATAGCGTATTATCCGGGAAAGTAAATTCTTTAGGAGGAAATCAGTTGGATGTGAGCTATCAATTGATGGATGCGGCCGCACAACGACCTCTATTAACCAAAAGCTATCAGATTTCCACAAATGAATTAAGGGATTTAGCCCATCATATTAGCGATGAAGTTTATGAGAAGTTAACTGGCGAAAAGGGAATCTTTTCTACGCGTATTGCCTATATTGTTGTGCAAAGAAATGGGGAAAAAACGCGGTACTCATTAGAGATAGCTGACGTGGATGGTTATAATCCGCAAAGCCTTTTAGTCTCTTCAGAACCCATCATGTCGCCTACTTGGTCACCTGATGGACGCCAAATCGCATATGTTTCATTCGAGAAGAAACGTGCACAAATTTTTACGGTTTCCGTAGAAACGGGAAAGCGGCGTTTATTAACTAATTTCCCCGGAATTAATGGCGCGCCTTCCTGGTCTCCTAATGGAAAAGAACTCGCCGTAGTACTATCTAAAGGAGGTGCGCCAAAAATTTATAGCGTAAGCCTGGCAGATGGTTCTATGAAACAACTAACATTTGGCGATGCTATCGATACAGAACCACGATACTCTCCAGACGGTAAATATATTTTATTTACCTCAGGAAGGGGCGGTAGGCCACAAGTTTATCGTCTAACTCTGGCAGATGGTTCTGTTTCCAGAGTCACCTATGAAGGTAACTATAATGCGCGGGCCTCTTTTACTCCCAATCAAAAACAAGTAGTTATGCTACACAGAGAAGACAGAAATTTTAATATTGGAGTACAAAATTTAGACTCCGGGCATATTACCACTTTAACTTTCTCCTCTATGGACGAATCTCCCAGCCTTTCCCCAAATGGTAAACTTATTTTGTATGCTACCCACGAAAATGACAAAGGGGTGTTAGCTATTGTCTCTATTGATGGACGTATTAAGATGCGTTTACCTTCTAAGGATGGAGATGTGCAGGAACCTGCATGGTCACCTTATTTGGGGTGATATGCGCTGATGCTATTTTTGCTACGGTGAATAAAATTGAAGACAAAAACTTTTTTCGAAGTAGCGTTAACAGTGGTTCTTTTCTTAATTACTTTTCAAATTTTTTCATGGAATGCTTTAGGACATAGAGCCATTGTTCAAATTGCAATGCATCATTTAACACCTCATGCTAAACATACGTTTGCTTCATTTAATCAAGCATTAGATACTGATCAGAAATACCAATCTTTAGTAAATGCGGCAACCTGGCTTGATGATTTACGTTTTCACGATAGTAATTGGTTTAATACCATTCATTATTGCGATTTAGCGTTTGCTTATGATGAGACTCCGCTGCCGTCTGTACCTTATATCAATGCAATTTGGGGAATTAATGAAGCCAAACATACCCTTTTGAGCAACAGAGCAAATGCCCAGGACAAAGGTTTAGCTTTACGTATTCTTCTTCATGTCGTGGGCGATATACATCAGCCACTTCATAGTGCAACGTTAGTCAGTAAAGAGCATCCGAAAGGAGATTTAGGTGGGAATTTATTTCACTTAGGAGAAAACCCAGTAGCGGATAACCTCCATTCTTATTGGGACAAAGGAGGAGGGTTATTAAGTCAGCACTATTCCAATCACCAATTTGAAACGTTTGTAGCGGAAATTGAACGCAAATGGCCTTGCGCAAAGTTAAATCAAGAGTCAAAGTCGGCAAAACTTTGGGGGGATGAATCGCATAGACTTGCCAAAGAGGTAGCCTATCAATTAGGGGTAGGTGAAATCCCCTCCTCTCAATATCAACAAACTGTAAAAAACATAAGCGAAGAGCGTATAAGTCTCGCAGGCTGTCGCTTAGCTTCTGTTCTTAATGGAATTGACGCAAAGTTGATGCAAAGAGAACATATGGTTGAGTTGAGTGATGGTTAGAGGGCGGTTGGCTGTGAGAGCCACATCCCAAGTAACCTTTGCTTGCGCGAAGCGTAATCAAGGAGCCAGATGATCCAATTAATTTTGAAGAATGAAACCTTGATTACGTTAACGCTTCATCAGGGCTACATTGCTTAATCGTATTGGGCCGGCAGGCCCAACTTGCATTTAATTGGATTTTTCCAATTCTTTAATAACCACTCCCAAAAAGCGTGTGGCTTCACCACCTGTTACGGCTCGGTGATCAAAACTTAAAGATAATGGTAATAACCGTTGTGATTCTATTTTGCCATGTATGGTTACTGCACCTTCATATAGTCTACCTACAGCAAGAATAGCAACCATGGGTGGTACTATAATAGGGCTAGCAAATCGACCTGCAAATTTGCCAAAGTTAGAAAGCGTGATAGTGGCGCCTTTTAATTTCTCTGCGGGAACTGTCCTTTCGGCGACTTGTTCTTTGAATGTATTGATAATATTTCGTAATTCTTTATCAGAGTAGCTGCCAGCATTGTGAATCACCGGAACAAATAACCCTTCTTCATTATCCATTGCCAAGCCTAAATGAACCTCGGAAAAACATTTTCTGGCACTGTTTGCTGTATCAAACCACGCATTTAATGCGGGTTCTTTTTCACTGGCAGCAACAATTGCGTGTATTAACCTGACTGTAATATCAGTTTGTGGCTTCCAGGCGTTAATATTCACTTCATCAAAAATACTAACAGGTACTACTTCTTGATGTGATTGAACCATACTTTGAAGCATCGCTCTCCTAACACCACGAAGCGGCTCAAAGCCTTCTCCTAGTTTATTTTTTTGGCCGGCTGCGCGCTCTACATCCTCTTTGGTAATAACTCCATGGTCTCCAGAGCCTTGTACAGTAGCTAAATTAATATTAAGTTTCTTGGCAAGCATGCGTACGGCAGGAGTTGTTTTTATTCGACCAGTAGAGAGAGCGGAGCCGATAATGAAGTTGTCTTCACTAATTTCTGTGCTTTCTTCCAAATTACCAACTACTGTCCCTTTGTCTTTTGTTACATTTCCTTCTGCGGAAAAAGCCACCAATGGCTCACCTGTTTTAATAACATCTCCTGGTTTACCATAGAATTTAACAATGGTCCCATCTTGTGGACAGGGGACATCTACAACTGCTTTAGCGGTTTCCATAGATACTAAGGGCTGATCTGCTTTAACGGTATCGCCTTCTTTTACATACCATTCATGAATTTCGGCATCTGGCAAACCTTCGCCTAAATCGGGTAAATTAAAAATATTCATGATCACTCCATTATACTTAAAACAGTATCCTTAATGCGCGCTACACTAGGGATGTAATATTTTTCTAGTTGAAAATAAGGCATGACCGTATCATAGCCGCTTACCCTTTGTACGGGAGCCGTTAAGATATCGAAACAATTTTCCATAATTTGCGCTGATATTTCTGCCCCTACGCCGCAAGTCTTAGCCGCTTCATGAATAATCACACAACGACCAGTTTTTTCTACAGAAGTAATAATGGTTTCAATATCTAAAGGTTTAATAGTTGCTACGTCTATGACTTCACAAGAAATACCTTCTTCGGTTAATTGTTTAGCTGCTTGCATCGTTTCATGGATGCTGGCTCCCCAACTCACTAAAGTAACATCTTCACCCTCTTGTAAAGTAAAACATTTACCTAAGGGTAATGCTTCCCCATCATCAGCAACTGCTTGTTTTACCAATCTGTATATCCTTTTGGGTTCTAAAAAAATGACAGGGTCAGGATTGCGGATAGCTGCTAAAAGCAATCCATACGCTCTTTTAGGAGAAGACGGAATCACTACTTGTAGACCGGGTATATGGGCAAATAAAGCTTCAGTGCTCTCGGAATGGTGCTCGGGGGCCCTGATTCCACCTCCAAAAGGTGCGCGAAAAACAATGGGACAGTGCAGCCTGCCACGTGTTCTATTGCGCATACGAGCTGCATGAGAAACAATTTGATTCATGGCAGGGTAAATAAAACCCATAAATTGAAATTCTGCTACAGGTTTAATCCCTTGTACAGACATTCCCACTGCCAAACCAGCAATCATGGATTCGGCTAAAGGGGAATCGAAAACACGATGCTCACCAAAGCGATCTTGCAAACCTGCGGTTGCTCTGAAAACTCCGCCGTTTTTACCCACGTCTTCTCCAAATACAACGACATTCTCATCATGTTGTAATTCATAGGCGAGTGCTTGGGTTACTGCTTCAACTAAAGTAATGTCAGGCACGTATAGTCTCCTCTATTGCGGTGGCGCGTTGCTCCACTAAATAATCAGGCAGCTCTGCATAATGGTAATCAAAAATACTGGTAATCGCCTGACCTTCGCGCTTTAAATATTCCTCAGCAGCTTGTTGTACTTCCTGATTGCAAGTATTTAATAAATCCTCTTCTTTACTGCTGTCCCAAAGGTTTTGTTTCTCAAGGTATGTTTTGAATCGTGAAATCGGTTCATTCGGTTGCGCACTTTCCACTTCATCTTTGGGTTGATAGCGTGTTGCATCATCAGCGGTAGTATGATCACAGAGGCGATAGGTAATTGCTTCAATGAGCGTAGGACCTTCCCCTGCTCTTGCTTTTTCTAACGCCTCCCCGACAACTTGACGCATGCCTAAAATGTCATTTCCATCTACTTGAATACCGTTAAATCCAGCGGCTATTGCTTTTTGAGCAATGGTCTTGGTATGCGTTTGTTTTTGAATTGGGACGGATATAGCCCATTTATTATTATTTACTACAAAAACAACGGGTAAATTCCAAACGCCGGCTACATTCATGGCCTCATAAAAATCCCCTTCCGAGGTTCCACCTTCTCCTATAGAGACAATGGCCACTCTTTTTTGTTTCCGGTACTTAAAGGCAAAAGCTACTCCTGCGGCATGTAAGCATTGTGAGGCAATTGGAACGCAAATAGGTAAATCTTCGGAATCGCATTCAAATTGACTACCGCGTTCATCGCCTCCCCAATAGGCAAGGATTTCGGACATTTTTACGCCGCGTTGAAATTGCGCCGCATAATCTCGGTAATAGGGGATAAGTACATCTTCTTTGCGCAAGGCGTTGCCAATTGCTGTGGAAATGGCCTCTTGTCCATTAATAGGGGCATAAGTACCCATTTTGCCGGTTCGCTGCAATGCAATGGCCTTTTTATCAAATAGACGAGTAAGAACCATAGTTTTATATAACTTTATAAGAGTATTGCCATCATTGGCAAAAGCGGGAAGAGGGTTACAAAGTTCACCATGACAATCGAGAATTTGTACAAAAGGTATCTCGAATCGAGCAACAATTTGGGTCACAACGATTTCTCCATGAAAAAAGTCATACCATATTCCTATGCTTTACAATCGTTAGCAACAAAATTTTTAGGATATTTCATACAGGCTCGCGCCGGTAGGTCCAATAAATGTTTTCGCAAAGGATTATTGACCCTTTAGAGCCAATCTACGTTATAATTTATCTTTTATAATTTTGCATAAACTTTGAATCTTTCTATTCAAAAATTACCTTACCCGCGTAATTTATTAGCGCATTATAGTGCACTTCATTCTTTACCAGGCTTTGTATTGCTTCAAAGCGGGAATAAAGAGTTAGGGCGTTATGATATTCTGAGTGCTTTTCCTTATGATGAATTGAAAGTAGATCAGAATATTACCCACTCCGGTGCCGCTTTTGAAAAAATACAACAAACGCTGGCTAACCAAACTTCTCATTTTAATATTCCCTTTCAAGGCGGGGCAATTGGGTATGTCAGTTATGATTTTGGCGCTGCGTGCGCTGGAATTTATAAAAAGCCACATCCGCTCTTGGAAAAAATGCCTCTGCTTGATATGAAGTATTACGATTGGGGCATCATTGTGGATCATCAGTTAAAGGAAGTGTTAGTAGTTAATGCCAATCAAAACAAAGAGACAAAAGATTTAATAGGCCAAGCTATCGCCTTATGGAATCAACCGGTTTTTGAAAAAACGAAAGGATTATTCAAAGAAAAATTCACTGCTATCATTAGTAAAAAAATGTATCAGCAAAAAATTAATAAGATTGCAAACTATCTCCAAAGAGGGCGGGTGTATCAGGTTAATTTTACGCAGCCCTTTCTTGCGGAATATGAAGGGAGCCTTTGGGATTATTATCAAAGAATAATTAGTATTAATCGAGTGCCTTATGGAAGCTTTTTGCAGTGCCATCCATACCATATACTCAGTTTTTCCCCAGAAAGATTTTTACTATATGATCATGGTGACGTTTTAACTTCGCCCATAAAAGGCTCTTCCCCGCGCTCCCAAAACCGAGACCAAGACCATCAGTTGGCTCAAGCTTTAGAACAATCAACAAAAAATAAAGCAGAAAATATAATGATCGTTGATTTACTACGTAATGATTTAGGTAAATTTGCTATCCCCGGTTCAGTCAATGTTGGCCAATTATTACAATTACAAAGTTATAATTCTGTTCACCATCTGGTAAGTCATATCGAAGCAAAATGTGAGAAAAATGTTTCTCCCTGGGAAGTATTTTTAAATTGTTTTCCAGGAGGATCTATCACCGGCGCCCCAAAAAAAGAAGCGATGGAGGTTATTGCCGAGATGGAAGAATATAGTCGAGGGGTTTATTGTGGGGCAATAGGATACTTTTCAAACCATCCCCGTTTTGATTTTAATATAGCGATAAGAACTATCATCGCTCATGAGAGTAAAATGTATTTAGCTGCGGGAGGGGGAATTGTTATAGACTCGGAATGGGAGCAAGAATACGAAGAATGCTATACTAAAATTGCAGCGTTTCTTAATGATTAATATTTATGTCTACGCAATCTGCTGTTATTGTCTTACACGATCAAGAAACTGACTCCATTGTGCTTACCAAGCGCAGTGCGCACTTAAATCATCATCCGGGGGAAATTTGTTTTCCGGGAGGTCGATGGGAAGCGCAAGACTCTAGCTTATGGTTTACCGCACTAAGAGAATTAAAAGAGGAGTTGGCGATTGATAGTACACGAGTGCAATTAATTGATCATTTACAACCGGAAATAACTTTAAATAACGTAATTATCTATCCTTGGCTGGCCTCCATAGCAAACATAAAACCGTATGCGATGAATAAAAACGAAGTAGATGAAGTAATTCTTTTACCTATGCAGGAAGTAAAGAAGATGGATAACTATTGTTCCATTTTTTTAGAAAAAAATGGAAGGAGTTTTGAAAGCTGTCGTTATATCCCTGGTAACTACTTTGTATGGGGGGCAACTGCTCGCATTATGAAGCAGTTGACCCAGAATTTGTTTTGACCTCATCCACCTCTAAGCCCTTGGCTCTTTACCAAGGTTTTATATTAAAAGGAGATGGGTTAAAAATACTTTGCTCGTCTTTTTTATTTGCTGTTTGTTCAGCCGGTTGAGGGGCTAGTTGAGGCTCCATCGAAAAAGGATTTGGAGAATGGCTTCTATCTTTCGTAACCTCATCTCTTGACTGTGCTTTCAAACTTGGTATTGGAACTAAATTAGTCGCCAGCCGTTGGATGAATGCATCGAACAAAATTAATGTAGGCAGAGTGATACGAAGAGAGTGGGTGTTCCCTTCTCTGTCTTGTATTGTTTTTATGCAATCATTCGCCAGATTATTTTCTTTTTGAAAGGTATGAAATTCTTTTATAACCGCCTCTAGGAACTTTTTTAGTTCTTCTTTTTGCTCTTTAGTTAATACTTTTAGTTCACAAAGTAATTTAATGGTAATAGTCTTTGATTCGCGGTCACAATCAACTAACAATAATCCTTTGGCAATCAGCTCGGCAATTATCTCTGGATCAAAACCAGACTCTAAATACAAAGCTTCTGGACTATATTGCTCTAGCATCTCATCCTCGGCCTCCACAAATTTGTGTGGTTGAGAAAGCGACTGGGCTTCGGCAAATTTTTTATCAGAAGTTTTATCGGAAACGGCACTACCGCCACCACCACCACTGCCGTGTCCTGAACAAAGACGTTTAGGTGCTACCTCTCTAAAACAAACCTTGCAACGTACTCTTGCTTTTTCCTCGTCAACCTCTTTTTTTTCAGCTTCTTTATTTTTTTCTTTTTCTTTGGCAAGGAGTTGTAAAGTGATAGTAGCTGAAGAGATGGCAGGTTCAGCTTCTGTAATTGATATGGAATTAGGTACTATTTTGTCTTTTTTCATAAAAACCCATTAAATCTGCAAAGCAAGGGATTATGCAAGTAGTTGGGTTATTAATTTTTATTTTTTAGAAATTTTACATTATTTTTACGAAAAAGCTCTCAGCCAGGCTCTACCTTGCTGACTTGTATGGATAGATGGCCTTTGGGCCATCTATCTTCGACTTTTACTTTAAAGCCCTGCGTAAAATTTTTCCTACATTGGTTTTAGGAAGGTCATTATAGAACTCAACAATCTTTGGTACCTTATAAGCTGTCAGATGTTGACGACAATGGGCAACTATTTCTTCTTTAGTGAGTTTCTCATCTTTTTTTACTATGCAAGCTTTTACTTTTTCTCCAAATTCTTCGCTTTCAACCCCTATAACTCCCACCTCCATAACGCCTGGGTGCATACTGATGACTTGTTCTACTTCATTTGGGTAGACATTAAAACCAGAAACCAAAATCATATCTTTTTTACGATCGACCAAGAATACATAGCCTTGTTTATCCACAGTGGCGATATCCCCGGTTCTTAAAAACCTGTCAGGCCAAAAAACTTTTTCGGTTTCCTCGGGTTTTTTCCAATAACCGAGCATTACCTGTGGACCTCTCACACAAAGTTCCCCTTTTTCCCCTAGAGGCACTTCGTTGCCTTCGTCGTCTCTAATCGAAATTTCTGTAGAGGGGATAGGTAGGCCTATGCTTCCATTATAGTCTTCTAAACAAAGAGGATTAATCGTAACTGCTGGACTGGTTTCAGTTAGTCCATAGGCTTCCAGTACTTTTGACCCCGTTTTTTCTCTCCAGCGTTGCGAAACACTTTGCTGTAGCGCCATGCCGCCCGCTAGTGCTAATTTTAATTTGGAAAAATCTATTTCCTTAAAATGGGAGTGATTTAAAAGCGCATTAAAAAGTGTATTAACACCCGTAATTGCTGTGAAGCCTAAATCTTTAATTTCTTTTATAAAGTTGGGTATATCACGCGGGTTGGTAATAAGGATATTTTTTGCTCCTGCTTTAAAAAATGTGAGGCAATTAGCAGTTAAAGAAAAGACATGATAAAGCGGTAGCGCGGTAACAATTATATCTTGAGCCCCTAAACCTTCCGGTTTAATCCAGGCAGTGGCTTGCAAAACATTCGCGACCATATTGCCGTGGCTAAGCATCGCACCTTTAGAAACGCCGGTAGTACCCCCCGTGTATTGCAAAAAAGCAATATCATTATGATTTAGCTCAACAGGTGCAAATGGTAGGGCATTCCCTTTGGATATGGCAGAACGTAGGCTAATCGCTTGGGGGAGGTGATAGTCTGGAACCATTTTCTTTATATGAGTTACAGCAAAATTGACAATGTGGCGCTTGAGGGAAGGAAAAAAATCGCCAATTTGAGTTATAAGAATATGTTTTAATTGCGGGAGCCTGGAAAGCGCATTTTCTAAAGTTTTAGCGAAATTCGCTAAAATAATAATAGCTTCAGCTCCTGCATCTTTTAATTGATAAGCTACTTCGTCACTAGTATAAAGTGGATTGGTATTCACGACCACATAACCTGCTCTTAGAATGGCAAAGATAGCAATAGGGTATTGCAACAGGTTTGGCATCATTACGGCAATCCTTGCTCCTTTCTCTAAACCCAGGCTTTGAAAATAAGCACCGAGATCGCGCGTTAATTCTTCTATCTCTTGAAAAGAAAGGGCACACCCCATATTAACGTATGCTTCCTTGTCTTTAAAACGATCGCAAGTTTCAATAAACATAGCAACAAGAGAAGGGTATTCATTGATATTGATTTCATGGGGAACACCTTGCTGATATTGTTGCAACCACAGTTTATCCACGCTTTATAAACCTTCTGTTATTATTGGGAGCGTGCTAGTATATACCCAAGGAAATTCAAAAACTATATCGGTTCATATTGCAGTTATGACAGAGAATGTATTGAAAACACAAGCTTTTAAACTGAAAGGTCGACTTTACACGCTGACTGTAATTTCCCTGTTAAATGCAGATAGTTTTTCATTTGCACAACAATTAGAGGAAATTGTAACACAGGCGCCCAAGTTGTTTGCGAATACCCCAGTTGTTTTGGATTGTTCTGCAATAAAAAATGATGAATTTGACTTAGGCTTACTCTGCAAGATTATTCGTAATCAAGGGTTAATTCCTGTGGGGTTGCAAGGAGCCAATGCAAAATTAGAAAAATTGGCCCATCACTTTGGCCTTGCCATTCTTAAAGCTTCAGCTGCCCAAGACAAAAAGATAATCGAGAAAAGAACAGAACCGAAAATAAATAATAGTACCATTCTTAAATCAAAGTTACTCAATACACCGGTCCGCTCCGGACAACAGGTAGTGAGTAAAACAGATTTAATCATCAATGCTTCTGTCAGCCCCGGGGCTGAATTGTTGGCAGATGGAAATATTCATGTTTATGGCGTACTAAGAGGCCGTGCATTAGCCGGCATTGCCGGAGATAAACAAGCGCGAATTTTTTGCCAGTCATTAGATGCCGAATTAGTTTCCATTGCAGGATTTTACCGTTTAAGTGATGCAATAGAGAAAATAAATGGTCCGTGCCAAGTTTATATTCAAGATGATCGCATACAAATAGAACGCTTATGATTGAAGCAGTTTTTATTTCTGACTTGCATTTAAGCCCTGACGATGTGTTGATTACACAACGTTTCAATACCTTTATCCAATGGGCGAAAGAAAATACTCGGTCTCTTTATATTCTCGGGGACTTTTTACATGTGTGGCCTGGTGATGAGGCACTAAATAGTTGGAGCCAAAGCATTACGCAGTCATTGGCATCTCTAAGTGAAACGATGCCAATATACTTAATGGCCGGAAATCGGGATTTTCTATTGGGCAAAAAATTCTTTACAGAAGCTAAAGTGCAACGAATTAAAGATCCTTATGTGATGCAACTAGGTGATGCTTCTGTTCTTCTTTCCCATGGTGACAGGTATTGTATTAATGATAAAAGCCACCAATGGTTACGGTGCCTGACGCGTAATCGTATATTTTATACTGTATTTCTAGCTATCCCTTTTTTTATACGAAAAAAAATGGTGCAAACAGTGCGTACCCGTAGCCAAATAAATCGTTCCAAATCCTATGAAAAATTAGCTATTGTTCCAGATTGCATGATTAAACATATGGATCAATTTAATGCCAAAACAATTATTCATGGACATACCCATCAACCCGGATTAAGGCTGCATAATAACGGCACCTATAAGCAATTTATACTAAGTGATTGGGATGACAACCCCCATGTATTGTGTTATGATAAAGCAAATGGTTTTTATTTTGACCTTATTAAAGGGGATTGAAAATGCCTGTGGATAAAGACACCCAAATTCGAGATCACATACGAGAACAAACCTACAAAGAGATGCGCGATAAATCGCGGCAGCTGAGAGCAAAAGAAGCGCAAGCCAAAAGACAGGAAGAATTAAATAAAGTGGCGGAGAGAGAAAAAGCCTATTACGACGCGGCTGAGCAAATTATTCAAGAAGGTCAACGCGGTTATGATACCTGGGTTTCTGCCATGAGCTCTGTCGTAGTGTTGCAGCTAAAATTTGTACAAATTGGCCCTGAGGCCGTGTTAGGTGGCCTGGTTGACTTGGTCGTCCAGCCCGTAAAAGGCTTATTATTAAAAGTGGGATATGACATTAAAGACCGGATTACAGACAAGTTTGGTAAAGTTCCAGAAGATGTTCCGATACCCAGCTTAAAAGGGACCATGGAGTTTACTGACGACAATAAGCTTGATTTACATGCTTTAGATAGAAGTCTACAAACTTCTGATGGCAAAGCGTTAGATGTTAAAGACAAAGAAACATTTGTAGCAGGAATTGTGGCCTGGCTCAACCAGATGGGCTTTAAACCAGAAGCCGACACAACAGGTAAAAAAACAAATCGATTCGTCCATAAAGATACCAATGAAGTACTTACTAAAGAAAGATTTGCAGCGTTGCGCGATGATCCTCACGATGGAATGATGGCATTTCTAACGGGCCGTTTTGATATGACCGTTGAGCACACGCACGCAAGTAGACCTTAAATATAGTAAATCACCCTGAATTTTTTGTTATGGATTAACAATATGAGTGAAGAAGTAAAAGAGCCTGAAATGTCAGGGTGGTTTTCCACCTATGGATTCCTTACCGCACAACGTATTCTTGAAGGTTTTAAAATTCGTTTGCAAAATGATGAATTGTTGGCGGCAATTAATAACCCGCGAAGCATTTACTATCAGCTGTTGCGAGTTCCCTTAAAAAATGTCTTTAATGGAATCGTATTGCAGCAGGTTCATGATTACCAAGTGTACGCACAAAAATTGTTCATTGATTTTTTATTATCCGGTCAAAATGACAAAGATGAAAACTCTCCCGGTAGTGCTACCCGAGACGAACTAAAAGAGCATTCAAATTTTATTATTCATTTGGGGGAGGAGTTTGGCAAAGAGGAGTTAGAGCAACAAAAGCTAATTGCGGAAAGCCAAAATAGTTTTATTAAACATGCGGCAGAAATTCAAGCCGTTATTCAATCAGCCACCCAGAAGATTCAACAAATTTTAAATCAAGAAAATACGAGCAAACCCGTTAATGAAATCACTGCAGCTATTAGCCGCTCCTTTGTAATGTATAGGGGTGAGGAAGGAGATATGTTTGCTAAAAACTCTTCTTTTTGGGATATTTTTGGCCAACAATTATCAATAACACTTAGCGAATCTTCTAAAGAAAAATTAAGTGGGGTGCTTTTAGATTTTAGTGCCCACCGAAAATCGGTTGAAGAGTTATTAGAAACTTATTTAGATAAAGCTAATGCAAAAACTGCCAATTTAAGAGACTTACGTCATCAATTTTATGATGCTATTTTAAAAGCAAAAGAAATAATTCAAAATCTTCCAGAATATCGCCCTGATCAAGAAAAAGACGCTGCAAATTTGGAAGCTTTGAATTTTGATTCTAACATTGGCGAAGAAAATTAGGCCACTTCGCATAGGTTTATTAAATAATAATGGGTGCACCTCATAAAAATAAAAAGGTATTTCTTTTCATTACCATTCTTTTGTTTTTTTCGCTTTGCAAGGCGGAAAACAGTAAAAACATACATCCCAGAGCAGAAGAACGAAAAAATGTAGTAAACAGTTTTTTTGGCAATTCGCTTATTGAAAATAAAAGCTATTTTACTTATGGGGTTGAATACCACCGCGTTTTAACTTTTCCACTGGGTATTACTTTAGAGATGGAAGATACCCCCAATAAAGATAAAAATCATGAAGTAGAAATATTTTCGTTAATGACGTGGAACTTTTTAAACCATTTTACCGCAGGCATTGGTCCTGGTTTGAAGTTTGAAAAAAATCACTCAACCAAAACGATGGGGAGATTGAATCTGGGATACATAACCTTAGTTGCGAATGATATTGAAGTTACCCCCAACATTAATTTTGATACGGTTGAAGCACTAAAGAGTGAATGGGTTGCAGGTATTTCTATCGGCAAGCAGTTTTAACAAAAGATCTCATCTATGATGTTGGGCCTTAGGCACTCTCGATTCATTAGATGCAACGTGAAATGAGTGATATTGTGATTGCAAATCACTCATCACTTTTCGAAAGATATTCCAATTTAATAACTGAGGTTCATGTCTAAAAGCCATTCTGGCAAGGTGAATAAAAGATCGAGCACGTTTATTTTTTATTGTATTAGCCTGATAAGAACGGTGTTTGCGGAGTGTTTCAATCATAAGACCAAACCACCAAGCGATTATAATTAATAAAGTGGCAAGAAAGAAAAGCATATTAACACGTGTTTTCCTGAAGATAAATTTCGTCGCAACCCTAGGCCTAACTGCTCATTTTTTACATCCTTGAATGTTGCTCGATTTGCATCCGTTTTTTCTAATAAAACCAAGGAATTTTGGGTTTTACTGCATATCCAGCCCAAACTGGTAATGACAATTTAACAGGTCTTAAGCCGCGTGATTCACAAGACATTTCACTTTAAGTTGGCTGCGATTTTTTTCTGCAAGCCATAAGTCATATTTAGCTTGTTGATTTATCCAACTTTCTGCAGATGTCTTAAATGCAATACTCAACCTGATCGCCATTTCAGGACTAATACGAGAATGACCATTTAATAACTCTGAAAGCGTTTTCCGAGTAACACCTAATGCTTTTGCAGCTTCTGTGACAGTTAATCCCAAAGGCTCTATACATAATTCACGTATAACCTCACCTGGATGCGCTGGATTAAACATTTTTAACCTCCCTAGTGATAATCAACATAATCGATATCATAAGCATTATCGCTCTCAAATCGGAAAATAATTCGCCAATTTGCTTGCACTGTGACAGAATAAAAATCTTTAAGCTGCCCCTTCAATTTATGTAAGTGTAATCCTGGTAAATCCATATCTTCAGGGCAAGTACTTGCATTAAGCCGTGTAAGTATTAATTGCAACCGTCTTGCATGATGGGCCTGTATCCCTGAGAGACTACCCGTGTGATAAAATCGACCCAGCCCTTTATGTTTTATTGTTTTTATCATGAAAATTCCGCTTCACACACACCTCAATTGTAACCAATAACGTTACGGGTGTCAAATTGAAATGAATAGTTTTTCATAGAATGGTGTAGCAATTATGTCCTATGCACTTTTAGTGCTAATATTTTCTCCATATTGAACAACATATCCTATTCTTAAATATTTGGAGTAAAATCATATTGACTTTTCGCCCGTCGCTGGATGTATGTAATGATAGATGCTGGCTAATGATAGCTTGCCAAGCAGATCAAGAATGCTTTGATTGGCTGCATTAATATTATCAAGACTTATGTACCAGTTTACAAAATTTTTCAGAAAATCTTCTGTGATACTCTTGGAAACATTGGCCATCTTGCTGATGCCTATATTGCATCCATCCTTAAAATTGCCGCATAAAATATGGATGTTTTTGGCAATAGCTTTTTGTCTTTAACGCTGTGATAGCGAAAGCAGTTTGGGTTATGATAAGTATTTGTCGCTAAAAGCAATTATTGATAAATCAAACAAGGGGTTTAAATGTTTCACAATATATCGTCTGCAATCTTAGAGCGAATGAACGATTTGGAAGATAGAGATCGTGAAGAAATGTCCGGTCAGATTGAAATGCAGCATTTTGATAAATTACGCCAGATACCACCAGAAACAGGGCGATTCATTAGTTTACTTGCAGCGACCTCACCGAAGGGGCAATGGATAGAGATAGGTACAAGTGCAGGATATTCGACATTATGGTTAACGTTGGCATGTATGCATTTAAAAACTAAAATAACAACCTTTGAATTAGATCCGAAAAAAATTACTTTAGCAAAGAAAACATTTGCTTCAGCTCAGGTTGAACAATATGTTGAGCTAGTTGAAGGGAATGTATTTGATTATTTGACAAATTATCAGGATCTGTCTTTGTGTTTCCTTGATACCGAAAAAGAACTCTATGCCGACTGCTATGACATCGTCATTCGCAATATGGTGTCTGGTGGAATATTAATGGCAGATAATGTTATTTCGCATAAATCGGATCTTCAGCCAATGATTGATTATGCACTAAAAGATGCAAGGGTTGATTCTTTAGTAGTACCTATTGGACAAGGCATACTTTTGTGTAGAAAATTATAACGAATAGATCGATTGCTCTCCCGTAGTAAGTCCTTGAGTCATGTCATTGCCAGTTTGGGCTAGATATGCGGAAAAACCCATTCTTGTAATACTCAGAGTGAGCTTTATCATGAGAAGGATATTTATTTTTCTTTTTCGCACTTTCTTCGACAATTTCTCTTTATAAGAGTAACCTGATCATTTTCTTAATCTGATTCTGAATGCACTTCATGATAAATCGGTATGGAGCGCCCATGTTCCACAACACTTGCTTCAAGTGCATGGAACCCTTTGCTACAATATCCAGTCCGGTCAATGAGGATCACAATTTCTTTCCCGTTTTCCCAAAAAAAATGCGCTAATCCCTTATAAATACGAACCATATCTCGTTCTAGTTTTAATCTTACCGCGATTTAATGGAGACTGTTCTCTGAAAATTTACCCTGCACATTCAAACTCAAATGGAGCTTTATAGTCAAGTGCAGAATGTATTCTCTGCTGATTAAAGTACCCTTCAATATATTGAAATACACTAAGCTTAGCTTGTTCCCTGGTTTGATAACTATAGTTGTGAATCAATTCTACTTTTAGCGTATGAAAAAAGCTTTCAGCGATAGCATTATCCCAACAGTTAGCTCTTCTACTCATGCTCCCAATGAGTTGATATTGCTTGAGCATTTGTTGATATTGCAATGAGCAATATTGGCTGCCACGATCAGAATGAACAATAACTCCTATCGGAAATTTACGTCTAAATAAAGCCATCGACAGTGCGTCGCATACCAAATTCTTTTTCATTCGCTTATTCATGGACCAACCAATTACTGCGCGTGAATATAAATCAATTACTACAGCAAGGTACAACCAACCCTCTAGGGTGCGGATATAGGTAATATCACATGCCCATTTTTGGTTAATAGCCGTAGCTGAAAAATCGCGTCCTAAATGATTCTTATAGATAGGCAAACTATGCTCTGAATCAGTAGTGACTTTAAATTTCTTTTTAGCAAGCGCTGTTAAACCCATTGCCTGCATTCTTCTTGCAACTCGAGTGTGGCTACAGGGTTCATTTTGGTCTTGTAATACGCGCGTTATCCTAGGCACTCCATACCGCTTTTTATGCTGGTTTATATCCAGGTGATTATTAGCCAGCTGCCTCTTACTTATTGGTCTATTAATAAAGGAGTAATACCCACTGCGACTAACATTGAGTAATGCGCACATTATCGTTACAGAAAAATAATTGCTAAATTCTTTTATAAAACCGTACTTCACTCGAGTTCCCTTGCGAAGTACGTCGCCGCCTTTTTTAATATCAATTTCTCCTGCTCAAGGCGTGCTAAGCGTTTTTTTAACTCTTTATTTTCTTCCAGTACCTTAGCAACATTTACCGGTTGAAAAAGTCCAGAATCATTTTCATATCCACCTGTAGCTTTAACTTTGTTTACCCACTCGTGTAAAGTGGGGCGTGGTATTCCTAATTCATCTGCTGCTTTATTGATGTTTCCATAGCTAATCGCTAATTTAGCCGATTCTTCTTTGAATTCTTTACTGTATTTCCTTAATTGTCTTACCATGCTCACACCTCTTCGTTAAGTCATATATTTTAACAAATTAGTGTCCGTTTTTTCGCGGTAAGATTATTTGTAGTAATTTACAAACGTCTGTGCCGAATATATCTTGCTTTTAACTGTAGCTGTAGATGTTAATTTTTTTCCTATTTCAGTTACTGACAACGTTGTGTCGTAATCCATTAAGTCACTTAAAAGCGAATAGGCATGTTTTTCGTTTCGAGTGAATTGTACTGCCTAATGCATTGTCCAATAAATTTTGGCAAAATACTCGCTTGTGCATACTCATTCCTCAAATTGGTTTTGGGCGAAATGAATTTGATCATGACTTTGTATGCACTTCAATATCTTATTTTCAATTACCTTATACAATAAGGCTTAGAAACTATATTGGTAAAAAAAATACCAGGATTCCTCAGCGCAAAGGCGGGAATCTCACAGTTTTGCATATCTTAAAAATTGTCGTGTACTAAGTAAATTACCAATATCTTGTCAGTTTTTTATTCTTTTCGTGTATAATGCCCGCTTTTCATTAATCAGGAGATCTCATGACAACTGAGTTAACATTGTCTATTATTAAACCAGACGCGGTAGAAAAAAATGTAATTGGACAAATATATTCGCGTTTTGAAAAGGCTGGTTTGAAGATTGTTGCTGCGAGAATGATGCAATTGACAAAAAATCAAGCTGAAGAATTTTATGCTGTACACAAAGGCCGCCCATTCTTTAATGACTTAGTGTCTTTTATGATTTCCGGCCCTGTGATAGTTCAAGTTTTACAAGGTGATAACGCCATTGCTAAAAACCGGGAAATTATGGGTGCGACAAATCCTAAAGAAGCAGCTTCAGGAACTATTCGTGCCGACTTTGCTGATAGTATTGATGCAAATGCCGTGCATGGATCAGACGGAGCAGAAACAGCGGCACAAGAAATCGCGTTTTTCTTCGAGCCCCATGAGATTTGTACACGATAAAATATGACTGAAAAAATAAACCTACTGAATTTCAATCACGATAAGATGCGTCAATTTGTAACCGAATTAGGCGAAAAACCTTATCGTGCCCAGCAATTGTTGCAATGGATCCATCAGATGGGTTTAAATGATTTTAGTCAAATGAGTAATTTGGGTAAGACGCTGAGAGAGCGTCTTAGTCAAGTTGCTGAAATAAGTTTACCTGAAATTTCCAGCTGCCAACAATCCGCAGACGGTACACACAAATGGTTAATGAAGTTAAGCTGTGGTAATTGTATTGAAACTGTATTTATTCCCGAATCCTCTCGTGGAACCTTATGTGTGTCCTCGCAGGTAGGGTGCGGTTTAAACTGTAGCTTCTGTTCTACAGGGAAACAAGGGTTTAACCGTAATTTAACGACCGCAGAAATTATCGGCCAGGTCTGGCTAGCTGTTCGCTCTCTTTCGAAAAAAAATGGCGAACATGACAAAAAGATTACCAATGTCGTGATGATGGGTATGGGAGAACCCTTACTAAATTTTGAGAATGTTGTCACAGCAATGGATCTGATGTTAGATGATTTTGCATACGGATTATCAAAACGCCGTGTCACTCTGAGTACATCGGGCATTATCCCTGAAATGGAACGCTTACGGGAAAGAAGCCCGGTTTCGTTAGCGGTTTCGCTTCATGCGCCTAATGACGAACTACGCAATGAGTTAGTCCCGGTAAATAAAAAATATCCTCTTAACCAGTTAATGAACTTGTGTAAAAATTATTTTAAAAATGAACCTAAACGTGTGGTTACTTTTGAATATGTGATGTTAAAGGGGGTTAACGATCAACCCCAACATGCGGCAGAATTAATTAAACTATTGCGCGGAGTCCCCGCCAAAGTCAATCTTATTCCCTTTAATCCTTTTCCACTCACTCAATACGAACGTTCATCGCAAGAAGCAATTGATGCCTTTAGAGATAAGCTTGTTGCTAAAGGTATTAATACTATTACGCGGAAAACACGTGGTGACGATATTGATGCGGCCTGTGGGCAACTGGCTGGCGAAGTAAAAGATAGAACAAGTCGTTCCATGCGTTGGCAAAAAATGAACTTTTCCAGAATAAAGGATGAGCCAACGGACTCACGCGGAAATTAACATTTTTAATTCTACTCTTCCTGAGGTTATAATTACCAACTTTCCAAGCTTTATCTGAGAATAGTGTGTTGAAATTACGCCGTTTCCTTTCAGTGCTATCATGCTTTTTATTGATTAGTTGCCAACATAACAATGAGGCAAATGAGGATAATTTAAGTAAAAAATATAATAGAGACAATGCTGCTGCGTATAATACACAGCTAGGCTTGGCTTATTTAAAACAAGGAAACAGGCCGCGGGCAAAAAAGAAATTGTTAATGGCTTTAAAAGAAGCGCCTGATTCAGCTAATGCTAACGCCGCTATGGGCTATTTTTTAGAAAAATCCGCGCAATATAAAGACGCTGAGGTTTACTATAAAAAAGCAATCAGTTTATCGCAGGGAAGTGGCGCACAATTAAACAATTTTGGTACGTATTTATGTAGACGAGGTCAATATCGGCAAGCAGAAGAATATTTTTTAAAAGCCGTGAAAGATATGCAATATGAAAATACGGCAGGAGCTTATGAAAATGCCGGGTTATGCGTTACTGAAATTCCTGATTTAACCCAGGCAGCTGTATATTTTAATAAGGCGCTAGACCAAGATCCTACCCGTAAACAATCGCTTTATGAGCTTTTAAAAATTGAGATAAAACAAGATAAAACAAAAGAGGCGCTGGCTACTATAGCCAAATACCCAACGCTTGCTTTAAAGGATGAAGAAGTACTCACTATAGGGGCAGAAGCTGCCCGTAAAGAAGGAAATGCTGATTTGGAAGCACGTTTTTTAGCTCAACTGAATCAATTGAAATATGCTGAAATACCGGAGTAAAAAATGAATACCACCATGACCATAGATGAATTAGAAGAACGTAGAGAGCTACCGGGTGCCACTTTAGCTGCCATTCGCACACAAAGAGGGTATAGCACTGCTTACGTGGCTGGCAAACTTCATTTGCGCGTTAGATTAATCGAATTACTGGAAGCCGATGATTATGAAAATATGCCGGAGCCTGTGTTTATAAAGGGGTATTTACGCGCCTATGCAAAGTTACTCGATGTTTCAGCCGAGCCTTTATTAGAGACATTTAATAAAATTGCTACGCCAGAGCGTAAAGTGGAAAGATTGTGGCAAACCAAGAAAGAAACTTACAAGGCTGAACATATAATTCGTTGGTTAACACTGGTTTTTGCTTTAGGAGTTATTATCGCTGTTGCTTTCTGGTGGCATAAAAACAAAGATATTGAGCAACTGTTCCCCCAAACTGCAACGATTACTCATTCTGAGGAAACTGCGGAAGTTAAAAAGGAAAATGAAATACGTTTAACTGATTTATCAAAAATGCGCTCCTTGCTTTCCTCAGTAAACCAAAATCAATATAGTCCTATGGAGAAAGAAGGTGAGTGAACGCCTCCAAGCTATAAGAGGAATGAATGATATTCTCCCTGCACAGAGTCAACATTGGCAAGAAGTTGAAAAAATTTTTACCCAGTGTGCCTCCCAGTATGGTTATAAAGAAATTCGTTTGCCTATAGTTGAAACCACGCAATTATTTAAACGGACGATAGGGGAAGTCACTGATATTGTAGAAAAGGAAATGTACACTTTTACTGATTTAAATGGTGATAGCCTGACATTAAGGCCAGAAGCCACAGCTGGTTGTGTACGGGCGTGTTTGGAACATGGGTTACTCCATAATCAGCAACAAAAGTTATGGTATTTAGGCCCAATGTTTAGGCATGAAAAGCCGCAAAAGGGGCGTTATCGCCAATTTTATCAATTTGGAATTGAAGCTTTAGGTATCTCAGGTGCGGGGATTGAGCTTGAGTTAATCGCATTATGTAAAAAAATATGGAAAGAATTAGGTATAGAAGAATATGTTTCCTTGCAAATAAATACCTTAGGGGAATTGCAGGAAAGACAGGAATATAAAAAGCAATTAATTGAGTATTTACGCCCTTATGTGGAAAAATTGGATGCGGACAGTAGAAGACGTTTGGAAAAAAATCCTTTACGAATTCTCGATAGTAAAAACCCTGAGACGCAAGCGCTACTGCAAGATGCACCCAAATTGAACAGCTTTCTAAGTGAGGCGAGTAAAAAACATTTTGCGGACTTATGTACAGGACTGGATAAACTTAACATAGCCTATACAATCAATCCTTTATTGGTAAGAGGTCTTGATTATTATGGTCATACCGTTTTTGAATGGGTAACCGATAAATTAGGTAGCCAGGCCACCATTTGTGCCGGTGGAAGATATGATAAATTAGTTGAGCATCTCGGAGGTTCTCCCACGCCGGCTGTTGGTTTTGCTTTAGGAATTGAGCGCTTATTGCTATTAAGGGAAACACTTGATATAAGTCGTACTCGGGATTCGCTGCCATTAATTTATATGATTGCGGACGGGGAGAATGCACTCCTGGAAGCTTTGTATATTTCGGAAAAAATACGCGACAAACATAATTGGCAGATTTTAGTAAATACAAGCGGGGGAAGCTTTAAAAGCCAATTTAAAAAAGCGGATAAAAGCGGGGCGACCCTTGCCTTAATATTAGGCGAAGAAGAGGTTAAACAAAAAACAATCAGCATTAAAAATTTACGCCAATCAGGTGAGCAGATAAATATACCTCAAGATGAATTATTTACGACCCTTTACCAATATTTGCAGTAAAGCCAGGAGAAAATGATGTCAGTTTACATGACAGAACAAGAGCAAATAGAAGCAATAAAAAAATGGTGGCAGCGTTATAATGGCGTCATTACTGTTATAGCTTCTTTAATATTATTAGCGATAGCAGGGTATAAATACTGGAACTGGCATCAAGCAAAAGTAGCTCAAGAAGCTTCTAATGCCTATGAGCATTTGATAGTGGCTTTTTCAAACCAGGATAACAAAGGAGTGAGGGCGTATGCTAATCAATTGTTAAAAGAATACAATGAGACTGTGTATGCCGATGCCGCACGCTTAACATTAGCCAAATTGTATACGTCACGAGAAAAATACCAAGATGCCATCACGCAACTGGATTATGTGGCAAAACATTCCAAAATGACTGCATTTCAACAAGTGGCAAAGATTCGAATGGCCAGAATACTAATTGCTGACAAATCTTATGATAAAGCTTTAAGTGAATTAAGTCAGATAAATGATACGGCATATAGTTCGGTAGTTAATGAAATTAAAGGTGATGTGTATGCCGAAACTGGTAAATATTTTGAGGCAATAGCCGCATATAGAAAGGCAATTAATGAAGTCCAAACGCAGGGAATGGGTAATGTCTTTTTAGAAATGAAAACTAACGAATTGGCTGCGCTAACGCAATCGATGCAAGCAAATTCCACAACTACCAAGCCTGCTTAATTGAATGAGGTTATGAATGTCTGTCATTAAAAAAAATTTATTGCTAATCAGTTTATGTTTACTTTTACAATCTTGCAGTACCGTTGATGACTATGTGTTTGGAAAAGATAATACCCCAAAGCCAGCTGCTTTAAAGCCTGTTGAATCAAAGCTTTCTTTGTCAGAAAAATGGTCTGTTCCTGTTGGTAAAGCGTCTAAATCAGCTACCTATTTAAAATTAAAACCGGAAATTAGTGGTGATATTATTTACACCGCAGATACTAGCGGATTAATAAAAGCCACCAACAAGAATAACGGTCACACCCTATGGTCGCAAAATTTGAATGATACCATCATTAGTGGGCCATCTTTAGGGCAAGGCTACCTGGCCGTAGGTACTGATTCTTCTTCTTTAGTTTTATTAAACCAAAAGAACGGGGAAAAAGTATGGCAGGTAAAAGTAGCGGGAGACATTTTATCTAAACCCGTTATTTATAATGGCAAAGTAATTGCAAAAACGATAAATGGTAAGCTATATGCCTTTAATGCCAAGACCGGTGAAAAGCTCTGGACGGCAGATCACGGTGCTCCTAATTTAATTTTAAAAGCGAGCTCATCCCCAGTTATCGTTGATAAAGTCGCTTTAGTGGGTTTTTCTGATGGTAAATTAGATGCGGTAGAGCTTGAGAGCGGCGCAGTAGAATGGCAGCGTAGTATTGCTTTTGCAAGCGGTCCAAGTGATGTGGAACGTTTGGTTGATATAGATGCCGACCCTATTGTAAGAGGCAATGTCGCTTATTTGGCAACTTATCAAGGATATATAGGAGCTCTTTCATTAAACGATGGCCAATTTATTTGGCGTAAACCGGCTTCTACCTATAAAAACTTAGCTATGGATGAGCATACCCTCTATATTACAGATAGCGATGATATTGTCTGGGCTTTTGACAAGCAATCGGGAAATGTAAAATGGAAACAAATAGCTTTTAAAGCGCGCGGCCTGACAGAACCCGTTTTAATGGGCGATAAAATTATCATTGGAGATAAGACAGGTTTCTTGCATGTGCTTTCCAACCAAGATGGAGAAGTCTTGGCTCGCTCAAAAGTAAATGGGCCGATAGATATTGCTCCTACCGTACAAGGAAAATCTTTGTACGTAATGACTACTAACGGCCAATTAAACCGTTTAACAGTAGGATAGTATGATCCCAGTTATTGCATTGGTAGGTAGGCCAAATGTAGGTAAATCTACTTTATTTAATCGTTTAACCAAAACGCAAAATGCCCTCGTGGCCGATTTCCCAGGGTTGACTCGCGATAGACAATACGGGGAAGCCCATTTTCATGATAAACATTATATCTTAATTGATACTGGCGGTGTGGGGGTGGACGATGCCGCAGTAGACGCTTTAATGTCTAAGCAATCAGAACAAGCTTTAGACGAAGCGGATTATATTTTATTTTTAGTGGATGGAAGAGCTGGGTTAACAGGTATTGATGAAAATATTGCGACTAAACTACGTAAAATTAACAAGCCAGTTTATTTGATTGTTAATAAAACAGATGGCGTGGATGAAGAAATTGCCAAAGCTGAATTTCAAGCTTTAGGATTTGAAAATATTTTTGCAATTTCGGCCACACATGGCCGTGGTATTTATACTCTATTAGATATTCTCACGCAAAATTTTCCCGAAGCGGAATCCTTGCCTGAAGAGCAAGGGACAAAAATTGCTTTTGTAGGGAGACCCAATGTTGGTAAATCCACATTAATCAACCGCATTTTAGGGGAGGAGAGAGTGGTTGTTTATGATCTTCCCGGTACTACGCGTGATAGTATTGCCATTCCTTTTGAACGAGAAGGCACTAAATTTACTTTAATCGATACGGCTGGTATTCGCAGACGATCGCGCATTGATGAGAAAGTTGAAAAATTTTCAGTAATAAAAACTTTACAATCCATTAAAGAGGCGAATGTTTGTTTAATGGTAATTGACGCCAAAGAGGGCATTACTGAACAGGATCTGCATTTGCTGGGCTTTATTGTTGAAGCTGGTAAAGGCTTGGTCATTGCCGTTAATAAATGGGATGGGCTGAGCGAAGATCATAAAGAATCTGTGCGTCAGGAAATTGCTAGAAGGCTTCAATTCGCTCATTTTGCCAAAATGCGCTTTATTTCAGCTTTACATGGAACCGGTGTTGGATTGCTCTTTAAAGATATTAATGAAGCATATAATTCAGCAATGCAAACTTTTTCAACACCCCGCTTAACCCGTCTTCTACAAGATATAGTTAACGAACATACACCCCCTTTAGTCAAAGGGAGACGTATAAAATTACGCTATGCCCATGCCGGAGGACATAATCCTCCTGTAGTAGTTATACACGGCAATCAAGTCAATTCGCTCCCGGATAGTTATAAACGCTATTTGATGAATTCCTTCACAGAACATTTGCGCTTGATAGGCACACCTTTAAAGTTAGAATTTAAAAGTAGTGAAAATCCTTATAAGGATAAAAAAAATAAATTAACACCACGGCAAATTCAACGAAAAAAAAGGTTAATGAAACATGTTAAAAAAGGAAAATAGCGCCAGGAAAGCGATTATTTGTTCAGAAAAACAAATATTTAAAGGGTATTTTTCTGTTAATAAATATGAAATTAAAGCGGATAATTTAGATCCTGATAAGAAGCCTCTGCATTTCGAAAGAGAAGTAATGATAAGCAGAGACTCCGTGATGGTATTAATTTATGCTACCACCGTGGATAGTTTTGTTTTCTGTCAACAATTTAGACCGGGTGTTTTTCTCAATAAATCGAATGATGATCCTTATTTTATAGAATGTATAGCAGGAACGATTGATAAAGAAAAATCGCCCCAAGAGATTGCTTGCTTGGAGGTTAAGGAAGAAGCCGGACTTGAGGTTACTAAATTGGAAAAAATAGCTACCGCCTATCGAAGTCCTGGCTTAATGACAGAAAAAACCCACTATTTTTATGCTCAAACAGAAGATGAGCCTAAAGCTGGGTATTATGGGGTAGAATCGGAGGATATTTTGACCCATGTAGTTAGTAGAGAAAAAACTTTTTCTCTACTAGAAGAATGTAAAATTCTGGATACGGGTACATTACTAATGCTCAATTGGTTCCGCGCCAATAAGAACATGTAAGGAAGGTATGTATGTCAAACGATTTATTTCTAGGGGTTAATATTGACCATGTGGCTACTTTACGCCAGGCAAGGGGCACTCGTTATCCTGATCCTGTAAAAGCTGCTATGGATGCCGAAGAAGCCGGTGCTGACGGGATTACCCTCCATATGCGTGAAGATTTACGCCACATTCAAGAACGTGATGTGCGATTGATTAAGGAAGTATTGCAGACAAGAATGAATTTAGAGTTAGCAGTTACGGATGCCATGCTTGATTTTGCTGAAGAAATTAAACCGGAGCATGCTTGTTTGGTACCAGAAAAAAGAGAAGAGTTAACTACTGAAGGTGGTTTGGATGTCATTACTCATTACAAGCTCGTTGAAAAAGCTATTAAACGGCTCACCGCTATAGGTAGCGAAGTTTCTCTTTTTATCGACCCGGATATCAGGCAAATAGAGGCTGCCAGAGAGCTAGGAGCCCCGGCAATTGAACTGCATACGGGTTGTTACGCGGAAGCCAATACTCCCATGGCTGAAGCCAGAGAGTTAGATAGAATAAAAGAAGCGGCTGAACATGCTGCCAAGTTAAACCTTATTGTCAACGCCGGCCATGGCTTGCATTATCATAATGTAAAACCTGTTGCAGCTATTAAAGAACTGAATGAATTGAATATTGGGCACGCTATTATTGCACAAGCTCTTTTTATTGGTTTGAAAGAGGCTGTAATTATGATGCGCCAGTTAATGCGAGAGGCAAGAAAAATATGAAAGTAGCCTTGATTGCAGCGAAGCGTTCAAGGGTACGTTACTGATGATAGGGTTTTTAACCTAAATTAACTTACAATAATTGGCTCAATATTAAGCTGTAAATCGTAGTGTTCATACACTTGGGATTGAATCCAAGCAGCAAAATCAAGTAGCTCTGATTGGTAGGCAGAACCATAATTGATTAAAACGAGGGCTTGCTTTTCATAGACTCCCACATTCCCACGGCGTAATCCTTTCAAACCTAAATTGTCAATCAACCATCCCGCTGAAATTTTAATATTGTCGGGACTTGCGGTTGGAAAAGTAGGTAGCTTTGGATATTTACCTAATAGTATTTGGACTTTTTCTTGCGTTAATATGGGGTTGTGAAAAAAACTTCCCACATTACCTAGTTCACGCGGATCAGGGAGTTTACTTTGGCGGATGGTAATGATTACCTGGCGTAAATCCTTGGGTGTAGGGTTGGCAATATTTGAAATTCTCTGGGCAACATCACCATAGCTTAGATTTAAGAGGGGTTTGTTGGATAACTTAAAGCTGACACTAAGGACTATATAACGGGGATTATTTTTTAATAAGCTATTACGGTAGGTAAAATTACAATCCTTATTACTAAGGTTAACTAATTGTCTTCTATTTAAATCATATACCAGGACTTCCTGAATAAAGTCTTTTACTTCTACCCCATAAGCTCCAATATTTTGAATAGGAGAGGCACCCACGGTGCCAGGAATTAAACTTAAGTTTTCTAATCCATAAGCACCTTGCCCACAACAATAAGCTACAAAATCATCCCAATTTTCTCCGGCCATCGCCGTTACAAAGCGCTCATCACCATTTTCATTAATAGTAATGCCGTGTAATTGGTTATGAACGACCAAGCCTTTATACAGAGGCGGTAAAATTAAGTTGCTTCCACCCCCTAGAACCAGAAAGTGCGCGTAATTTTGAATGGCTAGGTAAATTTCTTCTAATTGTGCTAGTTGATTTAAAACAATGTAATTAGACGCAACCGCTCGTAATTGCAATGTGTTTAAGTGGAGTAAATCTACATTTTGTTGTAGACGCATGGTGTTCTTCTTTTAAAAAGAGGGCTCATGGTGATGCATACCTTTGTATATTAGAGTGTCTCGCGAAAACAAATTTCCGCTCCTCACGGTCGCGGCTCGGATCATCGTGCAACCGAGTCGCGCCGTAAGTAAGCTGAAATTTTATACAGCAATGGGATAGGTTCCCGTGACTTTAATTGTCTCTACCAGAAAAAGCGCCTAAAAGATTAAGCAGGCTAATGAACAAGTTGTAGATAGAAACGAATAAGGTGACGGTAGCTAAAATGTAATTTGTTTCTCCACCATGGATAATTTGGCTAGTCTGTAAGAGAATAAGACCAGAGGAAATTAATACAAAAGCGGCAGATATTCCCAGAGACAACGCAGGAATAGGGAAGAAAATGCTGGCAATAATTGCTAGTAATGCAACCATGGAAGCAGCAAAAAGAAAGCCACCAAGATAGCTAAAATCTTTACGGCTTACCAATGCATACCCTGATAATGCAAAGAAAATGAGACCTGTCGCCCCTAATGCGGTACCTACTAATTGTGGACCATTTGCAAAATTTGCAATATAAAAGCTAAGAATAGGACCTAAGGCATAGCCCATAAAACCGGTAAAAGCAAAAACAGCAAGTAAACCGGCGGCACTATTGCGTAAAGCACTGGTTAGGAACATGAGACCATAAGCGCCCACAATAAACAAAAGGGGGTTCATTGGACGTGCATTTGTAGAAAAAGCTATAAAGGCACAAAGAGCACTAAATAAGAAGGTTAAACCAAGTAACAAGTAGGTATTACGTAGTACTTTATTAGTGGCTAATACCGACTCCGTTCTGTGTATAACGGAAACACTGTTTCTATTCATTGATAACTCCAGAAGTTTATTTGTATATTTTAGCATACATACCTCAGTATATGGAGATTAAGAAGAGGTATTCAAGTCCTAATTTATAAAAATTGTGGGACTTTGGGGCCATTCTACTTTTTATTTTTTTGATCTCATGCATAATCAATCTTCTCTTTTGATAGGGGGACAGTATGGGGAAAATCGGCGTTGCACAGATGGTATCCACTGTTAATGTAGAAAAAAACTTACAAAAAGTGGAAGATTTTTTTCACATAGCTAAAACAGAAGCCGTGGATTTAATTTTATTGCCGGAAAATTTTGCTTTTATGGGACTTAAAGAGACGGATAAATTTACTGTTGCTGAATCTTATGGCAGTGGTCCAATACAAGATAAAATTAAAGATTTAGCTGCTAAATTTGGAATTTGGGTTATCGCGGGGACAATCCCGATTAAAACCGCAAGTGAGCGCGTGAATGCAAGCTGTTTGGTTTATGATCATAGAGGCGATTGTGTGGCCCGATATAACAAAATCCACTTATTTGATGTTACTGTCTCGGAGAAAGAATCTCATCAAGAATCTCTAACCGTTGAGCCGGGCAATGAAGTCGTGGTGGTCGATACGCCAGTTGGAAAAATTGGTCTTAGTGTGTGCTACGACTTGCGTTTTCCAGAGTTATATCAACAATTAGTAATAAAGGGCGCGGAAATATTATCTGTCCCTTCGGCTTTTACTGCAATAACAGGTATTGCCCACTGGGAAGTATTATTGCGAGCCAGAGCCATAGAAAACCTTTGCTACGTTTTAGCACCCAATCAAGGAGGTGTTCATGAAAATGGTAGGCATACCTATGGACATAGTATGATTGTGGAGCCTTGGGGGAAGGTAGTCATGGAGAAGGAAAATGGAACAGGCATTCTAATAGCTGATATAGACTTAGAACGTTTACATCGTTTAAGAAAGGACTTCCCCTGCAATAATCATCATAAATTTAGGATAGCTATATGAAGTTAGCATTAAATATTGCCAAAGATTTATTACTGAAACCGGCATCATTGGATGAGTCAAGTTTGGAAAAACTAATCAAGAGTATGACCAAACATAATATAGATGATGCTGATTTATATTTTCAAACGTGCAGCTATGAATCCTGGTTTCTGGAAGATTCGGAGGTAAAGAGTGGAAGTTATTCTATTGACCGTGGTGTAGGCGTACGTGCTGTTTGCGGTGAAAAAACAGGTTATGCTTATTGTGACGATATATTACTCCCTGCTCTTGAGCGGGCGGCGAATGCGGCACGCTCTATTGCTTATACTGGACAACAAGCAACGCAAACCTTAAAAGTGACTAGTTCGCCGATTGCGCGTTATCAAGATATTAACCCGATAGAAGGGATGAGCAAGCAAGAGAAAATTAAATTACTAGAAATGATAGATAGAGAAGCACGGCGAATAGACCCCCGCGTAATCCAAGTCAATGCTTCTTTAAGTGGATGCTATGAAGTGGTAATGGTAGCGGGTATGCAAGGTCAAATGGTAGCGGATGTTAGACCGCTTGTGAGCATTCAAGTCAATGTAATTGTGGAAGAAAAAGGAAGAAGAGAGGCAGGGCGCTCTGGCGGGGGTGGAAGGGTTCCTTACACTTACTTTCTCGAAAAAGAGAAAGCCCTTCACTATGCCAGGGAAGCAGTGCGTGAAGCATTAGTAAATTTAAACGCCGGGCCTGCTCCCGCCGGGTTAATGCCGGTAGTCCTGGGACCCGGTTGGCCTGGTGTTTTACTGCACGAAGCAGTCGGCCATGGGTTAGAGGGAGACTTTAATCGTAAAGGATTATCTGCATTTTCTGGGAAAATAGGCCAACAAGTTGCGGCAAAAGGGGTAACTGTTGTAGATGATGGTACTTTGCCTAATCGAAGAGGCTCTTTAACCGTAGACGATGAAGGGACACCTTCCCAATGCACTACATTGATTGATGATGGGGTATTAGTGAATTATATGCAGGATAAGATGAATGCCAAACTGATGGGTATGCAACCCACTGGCAATTGTCGCAGAGAATCTTACGCACACGTCCCTATGCCTAGAATGACGAATACCTATATGTTGGCCGGAAAGCATGATCCGCAAGAAATTATTCAATCCGTCAAAAATGGTTTATATGCAGTTAATTTTGGCGGTGGACAAGTTGATATTACCTCTGGGCAATTCGTGTTTACCGCGAGTGAAGCCTATCTTATCGAAAATGGAAAGATTACAAGACCTGTTAAAGGGGCTACTTTAATAGGAAATGGACCTGAGGTAATGAAACAAATAAGTATGATAGGAAATGATTTAGCTTTAGATGATGGAATTGGGGTTTGCGGGAAAGACGGACAATCAGTACCTGTTGGAGTGGGACAGCCAACGTTGAAGATTGATGCTTTAACGGTAGGGGGGACCTCTACGGAGTAATTAATGAGATTCTCGCCCTTACGGTTTCGTGCGAATAAACAAAACTTCCTGGGCTGGAGCGGCACGAGCCGCTCCAGAAGTCTAATGCTATTTTAAATAATCATGAACCACTCGCCCGTAGGGCAAAGTTAAATCGCTTTGTATGTGAATAGCACTGATGACTCTTTTGACTGGCAAGTCTGCTACAGGCGCCATTGCATGCTGAAAGAGCTCAATCGCAGCTGGACCATCCCAAGCGCCTTTCACATTGATATCAGTTAATTGATATTCGACGAGTTCACATATACGTACGCTGCCATCAACATGTGGTATTATCTTCAGTAAATAGTTTTTACCTGCCATCGATTCTGCAATTTTCTTTTGATCGAGACTACGATACTTATACCCCATGGTAGCGGTGGCGATTCGACAGCTATCGTAATCCAGGGTACCCAAAAGAGTTTCTTTCTCCACACGAAGGCATGGACTTGCCATTTTTTTAGGAAACCCCCAAATCTCTCTCCCTCCTGCAATGGGAGGTAAATCATCTAGATACATTGCATGAGAGTAACTTCCGGGTTGCCCATTAAAACGTACGGGGATAACTTGCCCTGACTCCGTGTAATCACCAAATCCGGTGGAGTCAGGCATTCTAATAAACTCAAATTTCACAATGGGCTCAGTAACTTCCAATGGAGCAGGCACTACTTCTTTTAAAATATCCATATCTGTTTCATAGCTGATGATAAAAAACTCTCGGTTAATGAAACGGTAAGGGCCCGGCGGATAGCTTGGTCGGTAAATAGGCATGGCAAATGCCTTATTTTTAACATCGGATTCCTTCATTTTTTCTCCTTGCTTTTAAATTACTCCATAAACCAACCATGGCTAACCACCAAAGATTGCCCTGTTAATGCGTTTGTTGGGAAAGAGGCGAAAAAGAGTGCAGTTTGGGCTACATCATCGGTGGTAGTAAATTCTCCATCCACTGTGTCCTTTAACATAATTTTTTTAATGACATCTTCCTCACTAATTTTTAATTCTTTTGCTTGCTCAGGAATTTGTTTTTCTACCAAGGGGGTGCGTACAAATCCAGGACAAATCACATTGGCTCTTACCCCATGCGCTGCACCTTCTTTCGCCACGACTTTACATAGTCCTAATAAGCCATGTTTCGCAGTAACATAGGGAGCTTTGAGAAGTGAGGCTTCTTTAGAATGTACAGAACCCATGTAGATTATACTTCCGCCTTTATTCGCGGCGTACATGTGTTTTAAGCAGGCCCTGGTAGTTAAAAAAGCACCGTCCAAGTGAATCGCCAATAACTTTTTCCAATCGGAAAAAGCGAACTTATCGACGGACTCTATAATTTGAATACCGGCATTACTGACAAGGACGTCTACGCTACCAAATTGCTTCACTACCGTATTAACTCCGTTTTCAACTTGTTCTTCATCAGTCACATTCATAGCTACAGCCAGGGCTGTACCACCCTGGCTAATAATCTGCTGCGCAGCTTGATTGGCATTTTCATAATTTAAATCAGCAATAGCTACTTTAGCCCCTTCTTTAGCATATAACTCTGCAATTTCTTTGCCTATTCCACTGGCCGCACCTGTTACAATTGCAACTTTATTTTTTAAGCGCATTTTTTCTTCCTTTTTTGTTATATTTAAAAACTATTTTTAAACCTTCAACCTGGTTTTAGAATTTCTTGGTTATAATAAGTTAGCATGTGTTTTATGTTTTAGCGACAAGACATCACAAGGAGTGATTATGTGTTCAGCTACAGTAGCACCTCACGGAAATAATCCATTTGCAGATCGTTTTAATGATTTACCCAAAAAGCCAAAAAACAGATTTCCCCGAGTAGCCTATGTAATGCAGGGGGGTGGTGCCCTGGGAGCTTATCAATTTGGTGCAATAAAAGGTCTGATGGAAGCGGGATATGAACCTGACTGGATTGCTGCCACTTCTATTGGAGCATTACAAGCTGCTATTATTGTTGGTAACCCTCCGGAAAAAAGGCTAGAAAAACTCGAACAATTTTGGGGGATGATTGCACCAGTACGCCAATTTGATTATTTGGGCCAACAGGATGAAACCCTGGATTGGTATAATATTTTTTGTGCTTCTTCTGCGGTTCTTTTTGGACAGCCCCATTTTTTTTACCCCCGATTGTTAACAGGAACTTTTCCAACTATCGGAAATCCTTCCCAATTAAGTTATTACAGTACGCAACCCTTAAGAGAAACACTTTTAGAGTTAGTTGATTTTGATTTGCTCAACTCGTGCCCGATTCGTTTAAGTTTGGGGGCGGTGCAAATTAGTAACGGGCACCTTATTTATTTTAATAATATAAACTATCGCATAGAAGTTGAGCATGTGATGGCTAGCGCTGCATTACCTCCAGGATTTCCGGCTATTGAAATTGAGGGTGAGTATTACTGGGATGGAGGCGTACATTCCAATTCCCCCTTGGAAGTTATTTTGGAAGCTATTCCAGCAGAGGACACTTTATGCTTTTTAATGGATTGTTTTGGAGGGCCTCATTTTTTACCAGAAAACATGAATGAGGTGGAAGAAAGGAGGAAAGATATAAGCTATAGCACCCATGCACAGCGAACGATTTACAATTATTTATTAAGACAACGCTTACGTCACTCCGTCTTAGAGCTCGGGAAACTTTTAACCCCCGAACAAAAAGAGCAGCATGTTGATTTATTAGACGTAGGCTATCCCCATCATTGCACCCTTGTTCATTTACTCTACAGCCAACATATTGTTAAAGCCGGTTCTAAAGATTATAACTTTGGACATGAAACATTTAAGAAACGCTTTGATACAGGTTATTTTGACGTACAAACTATTCTAAAAGAGGAGGAAAAATGGGGTTTTGTTCCCAGAAATAAGAAAAGCCGTTTGTACGAGTGTCCTAATAATGGAAACACCTTGCTGCATAAACTTCGTAAAGAGTTATTGTGATGTAAGGTCAAAAGCCTGATAAATCCGTTCATTTTTAAAAAGAAAAAAAGATGCGCCATGGAAGGAGCTCGCTAATGAGTGTTGGGCCTATCGGCGCCAACCTACATTTAGAAAAGATTGATCACTTAATGGGTTGTTTCTCATTCGAATATATTGAAAAAAAACGAGGGGATCCCTCAGGTCGAAGGCCCGACCTACATGTGTGCTCCTTCTCTGTCTTCTTCTT
This sequence comes from Legionella adelaidensis, assembly GCF_900637865.1. Taxonomy (NCBI): domain Bacteria; kingdom Pseudomonadati; phylum Pseudomonadota; class Gammaproteobacteria; order Legionellales; family Legionellaceae; genus Legionella; species Legionella adelaidensis. The sequence continues at coordinate 40,247 of NZ_LR134422.1, read as the reverse complement.
CTTTTTCTTTAATATTGTTTTGTGCTTTCTGTATGTCTGCTTCCAGGCCTTCTAAAATGGTCACCGCAGTGGAGCGTATGCCTAAGAAATTTCTCTCCCCGAACTCTTCGGCTAAAGTTTGCTTGGCAATTCTTATGGTGGTTTTTGCCATAGCGAGGTCGCCATTTTCAATATGATCAATACTTTCTTGTATAGCTAAATCAAGGATTGCTTTTTTTTCTGAGCCTTCTCTTGCGTCAGAAAAAATTTGTTTTTTAATTCGTGTGGCGTAACTTTCATGGCTCTCTTGCATTCTTGAAATTAATTCACCAAGTATGGGTTTCCTGTGGGTAATAAACGCATCTAAATTGCCTTTGAACGGCAGTGTTTTAGGATCATTTTTAACCCATTCAATACCTATATTATGGGGATCGATAGAGCGATAGGTTTCTCGAATTATATTCATGCGACTGTCCAGCTCTGCCTGAATGGCATCACGCGGCTTATTTGAATTTAATATTTCAAATTCAATTAAGGAGTCAATGTCCATTTGTAATTGCATAATAAGGCCGGTTCTAGCCATATCTTTTAAGCTCAGAGAACAATTAGCTTCAATAGCATCAAAAAAATCATCTAGGAATTGTTGTGTTTTTTCATTGTCTTCAAAAGAACGCGGAGTAGATAATTTTTTACCGGTAATATTCTCATAAATGGCATTTAATGATTTGAGAGTATGTTTAAAACCTACCACGTCCCGATTCAGTCTCTGTTCCTCAATTATTTCTGTGAATTCACTTTTGGCTAAATCAATTCCTGTACGTAATTTTTTTTCTCCATCTTCGGCTAAAGCGCACATAGCTTTTGCCAACACTTCTGAGGGTATAAGTCCAGGGTAATCACGCCATAATTTAGAGGGGGCTTCCGCCGGAAACCCGGCAACACTTTCTCTATTGAAAAAATCCAAAGAAGGATGTTCTTTATCTTTCAACTTTCCCCCAAAAAATACAGGAGCATTCAGGAGATCATTAAATGCATGTCCGAAATCAATACGTGCAATAGTCGGTTGCGGAGGATTGCCTTCGTGTAGTACTAACATATTACCTGGGTTAACGTCATGGTCTCCTGTCAATACCGAAACCGCGATGGCTTGAGCCAGGCCAGGAAGTAAAGGCTGAATAAATTCGTCGGTTATATTTATATAGCCTCCTTCGGCAGGAGTATATTTAGGAACAATTTTTATATGTTTTTTATCGGCGGGGAGGTTAGAGTATTTTCCCAGATATTCATTTAAGGTTTGTGGTGGAATTTCCTGGCTCTCTAAATATTTAGAGGCGATCAACACTTTTTTATTTGCTTTGTCGTAAACAAGCTGAACGTTCGGCACTTTGTTATCGCCTAAAAATGCCAGTCCAATGCATGCTGCAATTACTTCGCCAAAATTTTCACGGTCTGTGCTACCTGCTTTAATTTTTCTAAGCGTAGGGGCGTTATGAATAGAACTCTTTAATTGATAAAAATGCTGTTCTTCTTTATGAACTACCCGTTTACTTCCCGTTACCCCGCCAGTGCTGGCTGCATTGGAAAGATCAAAGTCTTTTATTGATAGCATATTTTTTTTCCAGTGAAAGTTTGCTTAATAATAAAAAAATCCTTTCAGGAAAACAAATATATGCGTTTGACAGTAGTGTTTAACAACGCTATCATTTTGCCTTAATTTTAATCGTTGTGTTTAAATACCTGGACATTCTTATGATCGCTACCAAAAATCTTTATAAAGTAATGTGTTTAGATGAATATAACACAGCGATGGAAAAGCATCTTAAAAGCTTGGCTTTTAATTATAATGGTAAAACTATAGAAGAAAAATGGGCGCTACTTATTGATAAATTCAAAGGTTTTGTTCCACAGTATAGTGCGCAATTTGACTTATTTAAGGAAAGAAGGGAGGGCGTCACGGATGTAGCATATAACCTTAATTTATCAACCACGGTTAAGTACTTTGAAAATTTTGTTTTTTTATATGAGGTGTCCGAACCACGCTTTAAATTGACTCCATTTCAAAAAACGCAAATGATAGAAGATATCATTCAGGCAATGAATATGTGTGAGACGGGTGTAGAGACTCGCTTTATTGAATGTTTAAACAAGTTTAGAACGGATCTTAATTGGATAACCAACCTTCTTGCCAAATATCGGTATGACCTGTTTGTAAAAATTCAGGATAAATATAATGCTCTTAACAATATAAGTGAAGAATTACGAACGCATGTTTTAAAGCGTATGTGCCATAGAGGGGGTGTGAAGTATGGCGTCGCTTATGGAGGGGCTTCTATTAGGGCGATTTCAGATATTTTTGCTCACTTGGTAAACGGCTCCCACATCGATGCATTTTTTGATTCCGAAGCGGATGAAGTATTTGCTCTTGATTATGAAGAACAAATTGTTGACATATTGAGCCATGAATTGATGTTAAAAATAAATGCTTCACTCAAACATCAGCAGGAAGTATATGGGTTGACACCTCTTGACTGGAAAAAGAACAGGATTGAGATAAAATGCGGGGACGTCCCCGAATTTGGAAAATACCTGGATTCCTTTTTACAATTGCCCCATTACGATGCCCGTGAACTTTTGAGTAAGTTAGGTACCTTGGATGAAGGCTATACAGACACACAAGGAGAATGGGTTTATGGTACAGGAAACTTTACAATCTACAAAAAAAAGCAGGTGTTCCCTGTCCTGAAAGCATTAATACGTGAAAAACTATTAAGGGAAGAATACTTTCTCACATTGGATTCCCTGACAAAGGATACAGTTGATCTTATTCATAATCCTCATTTAAAAGTTTTTGCCCCGCAGATAATAGCATTTACTCAAAAAATTGAAAAATCCCGTGACAATCTTGAAGAGTTAAAAGCTTTGCTCTTGGCAAATCAGTGGCTTTTACTTAATTACCCTGAGCTTATTCACGAATGTCTATTAAAATATCCTCTCGTATTAAAATTGCTACCTCCTGCAGTAAAAAATCCATTTTTTATTGATAAGCTTATCCCTGTATTTGAAGAACTATTGCATGAAAACAATCTGGAAAATTATAAACCGGAGGTAGGGGATGCAATTATCGAGCTACTCAGAAAGTCTCCAGAGTCTTTACGTTTATTAAAAATTGGCAGTCATCACTTACAATTTGCTTTCAAGCTAATACGCTCTATACCAGACGCATATGCGATGTTGTTGCCCAACAATAATTGGATAAAAGAATATCAGTTAAGCGATATAGCTTGTATTAATGGTCCTACCGATAGAAACAGTGCAAAAGAGGAGCTTTTGCAAAATGAGGAGTTAAGTTTAGAAAATACTGCCCGATTAGTGCAATATTTGAATTTTGATGATTTGATCGAGATTATTAATACCAGAAAGCAAACAGGGTTGTCTCCACTCCCTTATTTCCCCAGTGAGTCGGGGCTTAGGAGGTTTAAAGCGGCTGTGCAGACTAAATACGAGGTTCAGGACTTAATACAAAGTTATTCCTCTCTTAGAAAACTAATTAGCGAGCGAATGCGCTTTTGTACAAAACAAGATAAATATGGAGAAACTCCCTTTAAATATATAGCAGAGAATAAATCTTTGTATTTGGCTTTTCTTGAGTATCAAGCCAATCATCACCGTTTAACTAGTTGGGAGCATTTTTGGTCTAAAATAGCTAGTATTTTTATGAATATGGCTAAAATAATGCTAAAAGCTGCTACGGCAATATTAATTTCTTCGCTTGGACTTTCTGCCGCGGCGATTGCCACCCATCTTATTTATAGCCTATTGCCAGCCTGGGGGTTTTCATTGTTAATATTAGGCATCTGTGCCCCTGTATTAACACGCCCTTTTACTAACAACCGGTGGATTAATTCACTCTCCTATGTTTGCGCTTCGCTTTCCATTTTGTGTTTACTTTTAGATTCAATCGCATTTGGATTGACTTTTCTATATATGGGTAGAACAACCGTTCACATAATCTCGCTTAGTTTTGAAATAATAAAAGACGCATTTTCCTTACTGTATCGTTCCATTAATAGCTTGCTTTTTACTCCTCACACCAGTGAAGAGGTAAGAAGTCAATGTTATGAGAGTATTAACCGCTTGGAAATTATGAACGATTCCTCGGCAAAGGAAAAAGCAAATATTCTCAAATGCATTTTAAGACAGGTAGAGGACGAGATAGCCCAGGATATTCAAGGTAGGCCTCATTATCCTAATGAAGTAGAGACAGCTTTTAATAGAAAGCTATCCCAAAAATATGACATTGAGTATAGAGACGCGACTTACCATCTTTCGTTTTATGAAGCAGCAGAGTTAAAACGCTCTAAGAATAAACCATTGGTAATAAATCAGGAAAAAGTTGATCAGGCTGGCTATAATCCGCATAGATGGTTTAAGACCACTACTGAAAAAATATTGCCATCGCTGGATCGTTTAAATACTGCACCTTTGCTTTTGAATGTTTAATCAAAGCTGATAATTCGTCTATTATTAAATAACTAGTTGCTCTGCTTAAGGGACTAAGCAATGCGAGGTAAAGAAAAGGATGCGTGCATTCTTTATCACTATACCAGTCATAATACATTATATGAGATAGTTACTACCAAGGCGTTAATCGCTTCTCACGTCTATTATTTAAACGACTCCCATGAGATAAAATATGGTATGAGCCACTTTACTGAACTTTTAGATGAGTTGAGTAAAGAAAAAAAATACGCGTGTTATTCTATTTTATTCGAGCAAATTTATGGGTGGCTTAAATCAATTAAAAAAAATCCGCCGTTTATTTTTTCATTTTCTCTATCTGAGAAGGGGAATTTATTAAGTCAATGGCGAGCTTATACACCTTGTGGAATTGGTGTAAGTATCGGGTTTAAGAAACACGACTTAGATAAATATGCCGCAAAGCATGCGCTTTCTTTAATGAAATGTATTTATAATAAAGAGGAGCAATTAAAAGAAGTAAATCATGTTTTAAACTCTATTCTACAGTTATTTGATGAGCACAAACCCTCTTTTTCAAAACGAAAGCTTGAGGAGGATCCAAAGTTTTTAAAACTTTTAAATCATTTTAAAGTACTATTGTTAAATACGTTTATTCAGATTAAAGACCCAGTATTTTATGAGGAAAGAGAGTGGCGTTTGGTGAGTAAAGTTTATGAAGACGCTCTTAGTAAAGAGATAAAATTTAGAAGCAGTAAAACCACACTAATTCCTTATATATTATTCGATATAAAAAACTTACGCAAAGATGGCACTTTATTTGAACATGTCTATGTAGGTCCTTCCCCCAACTTTGATTTGCTTTACCCAGCCATTGTTGCATTATTAACAAATACTCATGCTTGCCAATCAACATTAAACGCAATTATACCGTATAGAGAAATTTAAATGTGAATAGGAAAACGAATAACACCACGCCATTTTTATATAATTTTGCCAATGAACCGCGAAAGATTGGTTTTGAAATTGAATATGTGGGTTTATCTATTGATAAGCTAGGTGAGAACTTAAAGATTACAGCCACAGAAGAGAATAGATTAATTCAAGCTTTTGAAGATCTTACTCGTGTATTTTATCTTGGATTACAGTTTCATCCTGAGTTTTTAATTTATAAAATGGTATTTTTACGGATATTTAAAGTATTTATTAAAACGTCTAGACAAGGGATTTAAAATGAACAAAGTGAAAAAACGCACGCCTAGAAAAATAGAAAAAAAGAGCTCGGAAGGAATTCAATTTTATAAAATCGCTAAAAAAACCGCGGATATTTTAGGTAATTTTTGGAGCTTTCTAATATCTGTATTATTTTGTTTTTTATGGTTAATTTCCGGCCCGTATTTTAATTATTCTGATACCTGGCAATTAGTTATTAATACATCAACTACGGTTATTACCTTTTTAATGGTCTTTATTATTCAAAATACACAAAATAGAGATACCCAGATACTTAACCTTAAGTTAGACGAGCTAATTAAGGCTTTGCGATCAGCGGACAACCTCACTTTAGATTTAGAAGAGTTATCCGAAGAAGAGTTAAAAGAATTGCTGGATAAATATAAACAATTAAGAGATAAAAAAACTGGAAAATAAATAACTCGAAAATAAATAAAATGTAGAATCCTTGGCAAAAACTGTTTAAATGTTCTTTACTTAATGGCAGGTAACATACATTTACCTTTATTTGAAAAGGAGATTTCAATGGAAACTAAAAATCAAAATAAAACGCACTCTAAAAGTGGATATGGTAGCTCAAAAAAGGGCAGCACCGCCTCTTTTCAAGAAACAGTGGATGAAATGGAGGAAACTATGGAGTCACTTCCTGATTATTATCATGAAATCAGAGAAAAAACCGCAGAATTATATGAGCAAAGCAAAGATAAAATATTAAATTTTATCGAAGAAAAGCCTATTACTTCCTTGTTTATAGCCGGCGGGGTAGGGTTGTTGCTCTCTTTAGTTATCACAAATGCCGCTTCTAAAAATAAGAAAGATTAACTGTTAATTTTTACTCTATGCGAAGCAAAGCCTGGTTGGTAAAACAACCAGGATCCACTCTAAGAGGTGCGTGCGAATAATCACGTCCGCTTATATACAACTTGGTCAAGCATCGTTTGTTACAGATTCCGCATCATATCTTCCTGAATGCTATAATTAAAAAGATGGACATGATTTTTTTGATAAGGAGGACATTATGGAACTTGTCAGAGCAAATGAAGATGTAATTGGAAAAAGTATTGAAAATCCACAAGGCGAAAGCTTAGGCGAAATCGAAGAGCTTATGTTAGATAAGGTAGCAGGAACCGTTGAGTATGTGGTGGTTTCGTTTGGAGGATTTCTTGGACTGGGTGAAAAATTATTTGCGATGCCCTGGTCTATTTTCAATTACAATAAAGAGCGTGAATGCTTCGTAATTACTGTTGACAAAGAAAAATTAGAAAATGCGCCAGGGTTTGATAGGGATCATTGGCCAGATATTTCAAGTCCTACCTGGACTGCATCAATTAACAATTATTACGGAATTAGACCCCATCACTAAGAATGTTTTTACATATCAAGGAAGGTAATTCCTTGATATGTATTTTTTTAACTATTCAGTAAAGCAGTGGAATTTGTAAGCAGTAAAAGTGTCTCAAGATTATATTGTTTAACTATCCCACCCAGCCGCCCGTCTTCTAATGCGTCTGCTTCGCTATTGGTATATTGGACTATTTCTCCATTTAAGGCATCTTTTAGTTTTTTTGCGGCATTTAATTTTGTTTCTCCCTTCTTACTATTGTAGTAATCAGTGCCTAATAAGAAATCTTGGACCAGATATATAATGGAAACCACCCATAAAAAATTATAATGGTATTGCCATTCGCTTTCGCGATCATTTATGTATTGCGTTAGTCGATTTATCAACTCTATTCGCTTTGCAGCTCTTTGTTCCAATTCTGCTTGTTCTTCTTCTGGTTTTTTTTCCGTAACCCTTCCTGCAAAAAAGCCTACTCCTGCTGGAGTAACGGCGCTCTGTGGGCGGGGCGGGATAGGCTCTAAATCAGGAAGGCTCGGTTCAATTTCTTGCAAGCGGTGATTATTAACCTCAATAAAAGCTGATAGAGCTGTATCAAGAGGTTTTATAACTTCGTTAAAATAGTGGGAGTGTGATAATTCCCAGGCGTTTCTGTCTCCTTTTAGTTTGGTTATTATCTCCTCTTTCCCTAACATAGGATTCTTTTCCAAGAACACAATATCGTTTCCAATATAACGTAATTGCTTGTCCATTTTATGGGTGTCAGTCATATTATGTGTAATGGACCCTGCCAAATTTGTTAAAAATTCTATAGCAAAAAGGACTTCTAAAGAGAAGATAATCTCAGCGCCACTGGCTGTGAAAGTATGGGAAGGTTGAGATAAAAATTTATGATATTCCGGCGCTTTAAAGATTTCCGTTCTTTTATAATGGCTACTTCTTCTCGCTTCTTGTAGCCTAGCCATATTTCTTTCTAAAACGCGTTTTACCTCTTCTTCATAAGAACTTGGCGTGGAGGGCTCTTTTGTTTCAATATCAGACAGACGGGATTGTAAATGGTTAATCGCTTCATCTAATTTTCGGCTAAAATCATTTTCATATATATAAACACATATTTGTCCGGGTTTTTCGGTTTCAGAATGAAATTCGGTAGTTAATTCAAGCCCGATTCCTCTGGCATTTATACCTTTGGGCAGGGCAGGGGTATGAATTTTAACATTTGAAAATCCCAAAGCTTGCAATTCCACAGCCAATTGTTGCACCAGGGTTGTTTCCTGCGCCTTTCTTACCGACGCATTGTTTGTTAGCAGAAAAAAATCAATAAGTTTTGTTTTATCGGTGGAGGAGAATAAAGCGGCAATATCTTTTGCCAGTTCTTTCGGACTTTTCCCACCTAAAGTACCTTCATCTAAATTTGAGTCATCAAGGAGGGTAATACTGGACACGTCATGTGTGAAAGCATTCCCTTGTATAGAGTGACATTCTTCATTTAACGATATACCTAAATTATGAGCGCCTGCGGAATATTTATCCTGTACAAAAAGAATAGTCATAACCTTCCTGTCTAATTAGAGTCCGGAATGGTAAGTGTAATGCCGAAATAAGGTGTGTAGCAATAAGCGTATCTTATATAGGCTATAGTTTTCTTATATATAGGAGAATTTGTTGTGCATATACTCTATACAATTGGACATTCCAACCGTAAATTTCCCGATTTTCTATCATTACTTAAACAATATAAAATCAATCGGGTAATAGATGTGCGAACTATCCCCAAGTCCCGTTTTGTACCGTGGACAAATGAGAAACAGCTAGAAAAAAATTTAGAAAAGGAAAATATAGAATACATGCATTTTCCACAATTAGGAGGATTGCGCACTCCCTGCGCTAATTCAGTTAATTTAGGCTGGCGTAATAAAAGTTTTAGAGGTTATGCTGATTATATGCAAACGGATGATTTTTTTATTGCGTTAAAAGAATTAAACAGACTGCTAAAAAAAGACAGAGTGGCAATAATGTGCGCTGAAGCAGTTCCCTGGCGTTGTCATCGCTCATTAATTGCAGATGCTGAATTATCTCGAGGGATTAAGGTTATCCATATTATTAGCGACAAAAGTAGTCAAGAGCATGTTCTTACCTCATTTGCCGTTGTGGATGATAAATCAACGCCTATCCGAGTTATTTATCCGCTAGAAAATAAAAAAAATCCCCAACAAGGGGATTTACTGTAATTAGCGGGTTATTTTTTCCCTCCACCATCTTGTTTATTGACAGTGCGCCAAGCCCGCTCTTCGGCTTCTTTTTTTGACACACCTTTGTCTTTATAACTTTCTTCAATATGATGTGCTTGACGTTTTTGTTTACTGGTATAGCTTGATTTGTCTCCTCTTGACATAATTCTACCCTCCATAAAATCAGAGTCATTTTCTATGTAGACTAGGCCCGAGCCCTAACTTCTATTCTCGATTATTTATTAGTAATTATATTAATTATAGTAGAAAGCGGAATAATAATGACTAATCGATCAGTGCGATAATATTTTTATCACGGAATAATTGCCTGTTTGCTCCAGATATTCGTAGAGGCATTTTGTTAATCAGGACTCAGTCCACATAATAGTATTTACATTCCTGAATAATTCGGTCCTCCTCCGCCTTCGGGTGCTTCCCAAATGATGTTTTGCTCCGGGTCTTTAATATCACATGTTTTACAGTGGATGCAGTTTTGTGCATTTATTTGCAATTTTGGCTGGTTATCTACATAAACAATTTCGTAAACAGCTGCAGGGCAATAACGCGTTTCAGGAGAGGCAAATTTTTTATAATTAACTTCAATAGCCAATTTGGGATCCCGTAATTTTAAATGGCACGGTTGATCTTCTTCATGAAAGGTATTGGATAGGTAAACAGAAGATAAACGATCGAAAGTTAAGACGTTATCCGGTTTAGGATATTCAATCTTTTTCGCCTTTTCTGCTAATTGAAGCGTAGAGTGATCAGCATGATTTTTTAATGTCCAGGGAGATTTTCCAAAAGAAATATATGTTTCAAATGCCGCATTCAGTAAGCCAAAAGTGAGCCCGTAACGAAAACCAGGTCGTATATTGCGAACAGAGTATAGTTCTTCCCCTAACCAATTATTTTTCACTGCCGAAGGATAGTTTATGATTTCAATGACGTTATCGTTATCTTTACTCAGGGACTCAAAACAGGATTCGGCGGCAAGTATACCCGACTGCATCACCATGTGAATTCCTTTTATTTTAGGCACATTTAAAAATCCAGCAGCATCGCCTATTAGGGCGCCTCCAGGGAAAGTTAATTTCGGTAAAGATTGCCAGCCGCCTTCATTAATGGCTCTGGCGCCATATTCAATTCGTTCTCCGCCTTGGAGTATTTTGCGAATAAAGGGATGCGTCTTAAATCGTTGGGTTTCATCAAAGGGGTTCAGCCAGGGATTTTTATAGTCTAAACCGACCACATAGCCAATAGAAACCCGATTTTTTGAAAAAAAGTAAACAAAAGAGCCTCCATAGGTAGAATGATCAAGCGGCCAACCGAAAGTATGAATGACTTTGCCTAATTGATGTTGTTCAGGAGGGATAGTCCAAATTTCTTTAATTCCTATGCCGTACGTTTGCGGATTGACATTTTTTCTCAAATTAAACCGGTGCATAAGATTTTGGCTTAGTTGACCACGACAGCCTTCAGCCAATAAAGTTTGTTTGGCCAGCAGCCGCATGCCTGGTTGAAAATTGGATTTGGGGTTTTTTTCCTTATCGCGTCCGACATCTCCTGTTGCTACGCCAATGACTTTCCCTTCGTCATTATATAAAATTTGACTTGCGGGAAAGCCTGGATAGATTTCACAGCCTAAAGACTCGGCTTCTTTGGCTAAAAATTGGCATAATTCCTCGAGGCTAATAATGTAATTATTTGCTTTATTTCGCATCAATCGGGGAGTAGGTAAACGAAAAGCTCTCTTCTTTGTAAGATAATAAAATCTATCTTCAGAAACAGGTGTATCCAGGGGTGCTTGCTCCCATTTGTCTGGTAGTAAGGCCTTTAATGTTTTAGGTTCTAATACAGCCCCTGAAAGAATATGCGAACCTACCTGTGCACCTTTTTCTAATATACAGACAGAAATTGTTTTGTTATTTTGAATAGCTAATTGTTTTAATTTTATAGCGGCAGACAAACCAGAAGGTCCAGCACCAACAATAATTACATCATACTCCATTGTCTCTTGTTCCATTTGGCTGCCTCCCTATAAAAAAATAAACAATCCTTGAAAAAGCAGTTAAAGCCATAGCGAGCAAGTCAAGGGTGCTGAATCTGCTTTTTCTAGGATAATGACTTTTCAGGAGGGGAATATCAAGTAGGTTGGCGACAAGGGTACAACAATTTATAATGGCTAACGGTGTGTTGGGCCTTTAGCATCAATCAACATTTTTATAGGAAAGCTGGCATGAACACCACGGAATGGTTAACACAATTAATTTCTTTTGATACTACTTCGCGTAATTCGAATCTTCCTTTGATTGAGCATGTTGCCTCGTGGTTTGAGCAACATGAAATCGAGTATGCTTTAATTCCAGGCCCCAGTGATACTAAAACAAATTTATTAGCTACTATTCCTACCAATAAAGGTTCTCGAGAAGGGGGGCTAGTCCTTTCAGGTCATACCGATGTCGTACCAGTAGATGGACAAATATGGCAAACCGATCCTTTTACGGCTGAAGAAAGAGAAGGAAAAATTTTTGGGCGAGGGGCTTGTGACATGAAAGGATTTCTTGCTGTCATGCTTGCTTTGATACCTGAATTTAAAGTTTTAAGATTGACTAAACCGCTCCATTTTTCTTTTACATATGATGAAGAAGTAGGATGCCTGGGGGTACAATATTTGCTAGATTACTTAGCCAAATCAGGTATTCAGCCAGAAGGGTGTATAGTAGGTGAGCCTTCCTCCATGCAACCTATTGTTGGTTACAAAGGGCGTAATGTATTTCATTGTCAGGTGAAGGGTTTGGCTTCGCACTCCTCATTAACTAATAAAGGATGTAACGCTATTGAATATGCGAGCCAGATTATTAACTATATTCGTTCTATCGCTGATTACTTTCGTTTAAACGGACCTTATGACCAAGACTTTGATCTTCCGTACACCACTATTACTACTAATGTGATTAGTGGTGGTACGGCTTTTAATATCGTTCCCGACAACTGTGAGTTTATTTTTGAAGTAAGGCATATACCTGAGTTCTCTTTAGAGTCATTTCGCGCACAAATTGAAAATTACATTGAAGGGGAGATAGTGCCTGAAATGCGCAAAAATTACCCCAAAGCTACTGTTTTTTTAAATCTAAGCTCTTCAGCCCCGGGCTTTAATACCACCGAGTCCTCACCTTTGACCCAATTAATCCATAGGGTAACGGGCATACAAAAACGGTCAAAAGTATCTTATTCAACGGAAGCGGGACTTTTTCAAAAAGCACAAATCCCAACGATTATTTGCGGCCCAGGAAATATTGAACAAGCACACGGAGCCGATGAATTTGTTTCTAAAGAACAACTTATAATCTGCGAACGGGTCTTGCGAAATGTGGTTAACTTTTATTGTCAAAATTAAAACGGTAAAATTTGCTCAGCATACCCTTAAAGACGCCATCTTTATAGTAATGCATTCCGCATTTTTTCATCACCTGTAAAGAGGCTTTATTGTTTTTATCCGCATAGGCAATTATATGATCGGTTGGGATATGCGTTTTTGCCCAATCTAATAGTGCGAGCAGGACTTCCGTTGCATAGCCTCTATTCCAAAATTTTTTATGAAACAGATAACCTACCTTAATGTCCGATTCAAAATTATCAAAGTAGGCGCGTCCGGCAAATTCTTCTGTTTTCAAGTCAAAAATGACAAAACAAGGTAAGCTTTGCGTTTTGCAATTGGTTATACAATGAAAAACCATTTGTTTCATCTCTTCAGGGCTCAAGGTTCCAGAGGGAAAAAACTCCTTTACTTCGGGATCCGTGTCCAGCGCCTCTAAGTGTTTAATATCTCCCTTGGTGATAAATCGCAAGCCTAATCTTTTGGTTTTAATCAAGTATTTATCCATTATTTGCTCAAATAGACTTCCATTTAATCTACTATACTATAAAAAATAAGGAAATGACTAATAAAAGGACTAATGGCTAATGAAAAATTTGTCATTTAAACGTTCATTACCTGCGTCAATCGGTATTGAGCTGGAGTTTCAGCTTATTGACAAACAATCTTGCAAGCTAGCTTCAGGCTCAAAACATTTAATTCGCAAAATAGGTGAAAACGGTTATCAGGATCGAATTACCCCTGAAATTACTCAATCCATGATTGAATTAAATTCTTCAATCCACCAACACCCGGCTAGCCTGTATAAGGAATTGCTGGAGTTGCAAAATTATTTATTACAGCTTGCTGCAGATACTGACATTGCTTTTTGTGGAGGCGGCACACACCCTTTTCAGGAGTGGACATTACAAAAAATATTTCCTACACGAAGATACAAACGTTTGGCGCATAAATTCCGCTATCTGACCCGAAGGGCAACTGTATTTGGCTTGCATGTGCATATCGGCTGTGAGACGCCTGCAAATGCGATTTACTTAACCCACATCTTGGCAAGATATGTTCCTCAATTAATTGCTTTAAGTGCGTCTTCCCCTTTTTACCAGGGAATTGACTCCGGCTTCTATTCTTCACGTTCTACTGTTTTTGGTGCTTTTCCTACCAGTGGAGTTATACCTCTTTTAACCAATTGGGAAGATTTTTCTCGTTATTTTTATCGTATGAAAAAATGGGGAGTTATCGAAAGCATGAAAGATATTTACTGGGATATACGACCTAAACCCGAGTTTGGCACGGTAGAAGTCAGGGTCTGTGATACGCCTTTAACCCTGGAAAGGGCGGTTAATATTGCTGCATTTGTCCAAGCTTTAGCCGTATATTTATGGGCTGAGAGGCCTATACCAATCTCTCAAGAGGTCTATTTTTTATATAACTATAATCGATTTCAAGCCAGTAGATATGGCTTTAGCGGCCATTTTCTAAATGCTTATAGCAATCAAGAAACCGAAATTAGTGAAGATATCTTAAATACTATTACAGCGCTTGAAAAATATGCGGTGCAATTAAATACAACACCATTTCTGCAGAAATTATATGAGGAGGTTGCCCATAATGTAAGCGATGTCCATTTATTGAGGGAAATCTATAAAAAACACCACTCGTTTGCAAAAGTCGTTGAAGAGCAGTGTAGTTATTGGCTTTGTTCATCACGAGATAAAAATGAAAAACCTTAACCATTCAGAAATACAAACGGATATAGAGTATCTAAGGAAAACCGCCATCAGCGATTTTTTGAATAACAGCGATTTAGAAGTTCTTTTTAAGCATAATAGCAAAGTTAATTTCAACACTAACGAGATTATTTTACACCAAGGAAAAATAGCAGTTGGGATTTATCTTATCCTGCAGGGGGAGGTAAGTATTCAAGCGCAAATTATGGGTGAAGGCAATACTAAGATAGGAGTATTGAAAGAGGGGGCATTTTTAGGCGAGATTAGTTTTATTGAAAGGGGGCCTTCTACTACTTCTGCTGTTGCTGCGAGTGGGGTTAGTTGCTTATGGATTCCGCATACCTTTTTTGATTTATTATCAAATTATTATCCTTCGATAAAATATAAACTCCTACAGAGTTTAAATGTTCAAATATGTTCTCGTTTAAAGCAAACACACGATAAAGTAGTCGCTGAGATTGCAGAGAATAAAATAAAGAACCAATCTTTTTTTGCAAAAGTTATCCACTCAATAACGCAGCCAAAGCCTATCCAGGTGGGAAACATAGAAAATTACGCATTTGTGAGAGAAAAATTTTTTCCGCATTTATCCAATCAGGAGCGTGAGATCTTATTTAATCATGTCACCTTTCTTGAAGCGCCCAAAAATTGCGTGTTAATTCAAGAAGGACAAAAAAAAGCTTCTTGTTTTGTAGTAGTTCAAGGTGCTGTGCAATCGAGTATTATGAATTCAAATAAGATTGCAAAACTATCAGTTATCGGCCCAGGGTCTCTTTTTGCAGGAATTGCCTGTATTGATAATGCTAGTGAGTTCACCATTACCTTCACAACCTGTGAAAGAGCAATTTTATTGCATATTGATGAAAATAAATTGGTTTACTTTCAAAAAAATTATTATGCCTTATGGTACAAATTATTTGATTTAATTACTTCTTCATTGGTTGCTTTACGTAAATCTATCGATAAATTAGACGTGCGATTGCACATTGAAAAATACAACAGGTGACCTATGTGTAGAATTTTATCATATTTAGGAAAGCCTACATTACCAGCAGAGTTGCTTTATAAGCCGGATAACTCTTTTATAAAACAAAGTTATCATCCCAAATACATGTCTTATATTCTCAATTTAGCCGGTTTTGGTATGGCTGCTTGGGATAAAACCTCTAATAACCCGAAAATGCCTTTTCTTTACAAAACTCCGCAGCTGCCTTTCTATGATGACAATTTGCGTAATCTCTCGGAAAAGATATCACCCTATTGTTTACTCGCGCATTTAAGGGGGGTGGCGTATCATGAAAAACAAGTGGTTTCCACGCAAAATGTCCATCCGTTTGTTTTTTCTGGCTCAAATGTTGCTTTGGCTCACAATGGATCATTATATAATTTCGACGTAATGCGTTTTGATCTTTTGGAGTATATTCATGAGGAGTATCACAAGTTTATCCACGGAACGACAGATAGTGAGTGGATTTATGCAGTCTTTTTATCACAATTACCCTTTACCGCAGGGAGTTATACAAGCCAGGAAATAATTCATGCGATAACAGAAACCTTAAATATTCTTAAAATAGTGCGTAAAAAACATCAGATTCAAATTAATTCACCAGTGAATCTTTTCATAACCAATGGCGAATTTATTGCCGCCACCCGTTTTGTTCTTGATTATGGCTGGCAACCATTGAATATGGTAGCTAACCCCCATTTTACATACCACTCGCTTTGGTACACGTATGGAGATTGTTACGGATTTTTCGATAATGAATATAAAATGAAAGGGTCAGAGAAGAAAAGTATCATTATTGCCTCTGAACCACTTACTGAAGACACCACCACCTGGCTGGAAGTCCCTGAATATACTTTATTGTTTGCAGAGTATGCTCAGGGAGAAATTCGTATTATTACCCAAGATATTACTATTTAGTGCAAAAATTTTTTTCCTGGAAATGTGGACTGAAGAAAGTATAATTCACTATTTTTGCCCCTAGAGAAATAAATGAACCTCGAGCTTTTAAAACAACTGCTTCCCAAAATTTGCGCTGGCGATGAGCAAGCCTATTTAACCTGCTTTAACTCTCTCTGTGATGAGCCTTTTCCCGAAGAGTGTCATGCTTATTTAGAAAATTATCCTAAGACTGTTGAGTTAACCGAGGAGCAACTCCTTAACTTTCGAGCGTTATATGGGCTCAGTTTACTTTTTGGACTGAGCGAGAGAAGGTATGAAGCAGCACAAGCCTTAGATTTACTGCATAGACAAAAAGGACTCGGTTGCCATTGGGTGTTGGCTAAAATTTATAAAGATCGCCTCACCTTCAGGGAAAAAAATCTTTGTGAAGCTATAAGTTATTTCGAGCCGTTGATTGCGCTCAACCATGCCCCATCTATGTATGGGCTCGCTCGCTTTTTGTTGAGTGGTGATGAAACACAAGGTGTTGCAATAGATAGGCCACTGGCCTTATTACTTTTAAAACAAGCTGAGTATTTAGAACCTGGCATAACTGAGTGTTTGGATATTGAAATTAAATCTAAACTGTCTTATGAGGAAAGTACCTCAGTAGAGTTTGAATATCAATTATATGTTTTAAAAATCTGTTCTAAGCCTTTAGAAGTTCAACAATTAATCGATCAATTGATTCAGCACATAGAAAGCCAAAAAAATGAAGTAGATAGGAGTCTACTCATTGACCTTCTTCGTATGACCCGTTTGGTTCTTCAAACTCCCTCAAGAGAAAATATTGAAAAATATAAACAATATAGCGACCAATTGCCTACCTCTGCAACAATGAAAATTATCGCGGGGCTCATGACGGCGTTAGGAGTCGCTTTGTTAGCTTTAGCTACCACAGCTGGTATAGGTACAGGGGCTGCATTAATAGCATGCGGAGCAGGATTTTTTATGAATAGAAAAACTGCTATTGCTACTGATATACAAAATGTGGCCAATGCTTTGACTATGGAAATGTAGGTTGATGCCAAAGGCCCACGATGATTATTTAAAAATTGTTGAGGGTCTTTCCCCTATATCTACGTTAATATATTTTCTAATTCTTGGTGGCTATTTACTTCATAATGGGGCTTAATATTTGTATTAATACTATTCTTGGCCAGGTTAAACCAGCAAGTATGAATACCGGCGTTTAAGCCTCCTTGTATGTCTGAATCAAGACTGTCACCAATCATTAAAACGCTATCACGATTGGGATTACCCATTAGTGCTAAGGCATGATCAAAAATTTTCCGATTAGGTTTGGCAATACCTATCTCTTCGCTAATTACATAAATATCAAAATGGTTGGTTAGGCCTGATTTCTCCAGTCTTTCTTGCTGGTAATTGGTAAACCCATTAGTAACCATCCCTAATGTGGCTCTTCCTTTTAATTTATTTAAAAGAGAGATAGCACCATCAATAGGCGCACAATCCTCATACATACATTTTAAAAATAAATCGTTTAATTCCAGCGAGGTTTTATTGAATTCGGCAGCCAAATGCGCAAAACGTTGCTCTTTTAAGTTTTGAGCCGAAATTTCCCCCTTTTGAAATGCGTCCCACAATCGATTATTAATTTTTTTAAATGTTTCAAGGTGGTCGAGGGTAAATGCTATTTCGGATTGCAGAAACATCTCTCGTAAGCCTGAGTGCGGATTAAAATGAAACAAAGTATCATCAGCATCAAAAAGTATATATGGATATTTACTCACCGTTTTCCCTGGATAATTTTTTTGTAGTCTACCATTTTTTTAGTTTATCCGTTACATACTCTAATAATTCTTGATCAGATAAATTCATAATATTTTTTTGAATAAAACTGGTAATCAACTCTTTCACATTTTTATTTAAGTGTTGCAAAAAGCGCCCTTCCATTTGAGCAGGCATTACAATGATTAGTTCATCATAGGAATGATCATTACGGGCTTCGTTCAAATCATCAGCTACTTCTTTGGCAAATCTATCAATATAAACCTGCTCGGGGTTGGTAGTTAGGGGGTAGGCGCCCCGAACATGCGCACTTGTTTGAAAATGACCAGGTTTGTCGCTATTAATTTGGCTTGCTTTTAGTTTATTTTCGGGGTGGTATATTTCTTTGATGAGGTTTAATTTTTTGGGTTTACTATCATAATTATATATATGGCAGCAGTTTGTATTCGCAGCAACTATCCATTTCATCTTATCCTCCTTATAAAGCTGAGGGGTTTGTAATTAAATGGCCATATTTTAATCATAGCAGATTCTCCCTAGGTATAAAAAAATTTGACAAACTAAAACACAGTTTGTTATTTTAATTTCTTTATGTTTTAAATCAGAAATCCCAAATGGTAAACGGTCAAAGCATATTTAGTTTTTCCTCGTATGTAGCAAATAATGCGCTTGCTCTGTTTTGCCGTGTTTCTCTTATTGCACTTCTCGTGGTGGTGATTCTTACTTTTCTCTCTTAACCCTAGAGTGGCTTGTTATTATACCCGCACCTCTCTAGGGGGAGCGCGGGATAACTAACTGAGAGGAAGTATAAAATGACAAATCAAAATAAAAATTCGCAGGCCTTGTTAATGTGGTCTTTTCCACTGTTATTCTTTGCCTTTCAATTTATCTTACGTTTGTGGCCTGGTTTAATGATGCAAGAATTTATGCAGCAATATGCCATTGATGCCGCTGGTTTTGGGTTGATCGCTGCATTTTATTACTATGGATATGCCGGAATGCAAGTGCCGACCGCTATTTTACTGGATAAATTTGGTGCTAAAAAAGTAATTTTTGTATTCGCGTTATTCTGTGGAGCAGGGGCTTATTTATTTACCATTAGTTCCAATTTTTATATTGCACTTTTAAGTAGGTTCATGATTGGGGCTGGTTCAGCGGTAGGTATCCTGGGGGTTTCGAAAGTTGTTTCTGATTGGTTTGATAAAGGGCAATATGCAAAAATGATTGGATTTTCCTTTAGTCTTGGCCTTATTGGAGCAGTTTATGGTGGTAAACCTTTGTCAAAATGGCTGGCAGTTTATGGAGGGTATAGAGTAGGTATTACACTTGCCATAGTAATAAGCGTGTTAGGCTTTTTGTGTTTTATAACGTTACGTCAACCAAAAAATAACAATGATTCATTTGAAAAATTAAGGTTTTCTAATTTTATAAGTTTATTGTCTTCTCCCATTATATGGGCAGTAGCCATGGCTAATTTATTAATGGTAGGAGCGTTAGAAGGGTTTGCAGATGTATGGGGAGTTCCTTATCTAATGACTGCCTACTCTTTTGGGAAAACAGATGCTGCATTCTTAGCTTCTTTAATATTTGTAGGAATGATTGCCGGAGGACCCCTCATGGCTTGGTTTGGCAAGAAATTTGGTAATTATTTGAGTATTTGCTTATGCGGCGTGGGTTTGGCGGTTATTTTTTTATTTTTACTGGCGCAAACTTTTTCCAGTAGCCTTGCGTTAAGTATATTATTGTTTAGCGTCGGGGTGCTATGCAGTTACCAAGTGTTAATTTTTGCTGTGGGCTCTAGTATGGTTTCTTCGTCTTATGCTGGGGTTACCGTAGCTTTTTTAAATTGTATCAATATGTTAGGCGGTTCTTTGTTCCATACTGTTATTGGTAAAATAATGAGTTATTATGGAAACGAAGCAAGTGGGTTTAGTACAACTGCTTTTCAACACGCTTTAAGTATCATCCCAATTTGTGCATTGCTGGGCACAGGTTGTATTTATATAGTGAAACTAAGAGTTACCCACACCAAAAAATCCTCCCAGTTTCTTTTGACTCAATAATAATTCGAGCTGAGGAATGTGCGCTGTTCACATCCTCAGCATACTTTTGCGGCCTTTATTGAAAGGAGTGGTACTCAGTTGATTGGTTTTTATTCCGATAACATGAAACCAGCTAATAAAATTTTAGGATAAATAAAAAACACAAAAAATTCATTATTTAACCATTCTATTAATATTTTATTAAGGATGCGTGGATAAAATGATCCCGATTTGGTCAATAAGAGGTTTTTATGGGTCAGGTGATTTTAATTCATGCCAACTGTCATAATGAGACTGCAAAAGGAGACTATGCATTTGCCGGGAGTCTCGCTAGAGATATGATGCAGGAGATTAGATTAGAAGGTAAAACGGATGTAGATATTGTATTAATAAGTAGTCTGTCTGGAGTGCGAAATTTTGAATTTTTATATGGTGCTCCTATTGATGGACGCTTAAGCGTTGATGGTTTTAGTATTGGTTTATCTTCATTAGAAACATTAGATCCCCTAGAAAATACAGTGGTGGCTTTTATAGATGCTAACCGGTGTAAATATGCTCCCAGTGAATTAGTTAAACGTGTTATTTCTCCTGAATGTAAATTTTTATTTGTTGGTAACGCGCATCAGCCTGCTTATGGTAGTTACCTAGAAAAATTAGCCTATAATCGACAAGTGGCATATGACCAACCAGGTTTATATGATTTATTTAACTCAGATGATTTTTTAGTTGCCAGCGCGGGATTCGGAGCTGACCGATTAGGATTACCATTTATACAAAGTGCAGGAGAATTAAAACTTTCGAGGGAGGGAGACGAAGTTATTCCCAAACGAGTATATGGGTTTATGTACCTGGCTGCTGTTCAAGGGCAGAAAGATTATCAACTCATAACTCAATACATTAAATTGACAGGCTTGCAAGAATATCTGTTAGTAGGTAATTTCGCTAGCAATGCAAGTGAAATTCAAAAAGAGTACGAAAGTGACGCTACCTTAGATACTAGCCTAGCATATCCGAAAATTACCTTTCATCAATCCCTTCCTCATGGAACAATGCGCCAAGCAGTAGCCCGCTCTGCACCTGTAGTATTGGCAACAGGAGTGGCTAGCACTATTGAAGCATTGAAAGACGGCAAACTTACCTACTACCAGGATTTCACTCACAATGCAGAATTCGTCGCTTCTTTTTTAGTAGCGATTAAATCTTTAATTTCAACAGACAGCGGTTTATTTGGGGCAATGCCCCAAATGCTCACTGATCTTGCAACACTTTTATTTGCAGATAAGCCCTTAAGCAAAAAAGATATGCATAAAACACATGAACTATTAAATATTTCTACGATTAGTTCTCGACTTATTGAAATGAATCAAAAAGTTATAGACAAAGCCTCGGGAAAAATTGCGCCCAGGCTTCTAGGCTTTATTAATGCTCAAAGGTCAACAACTGCTCAAGAGCAATTAGCCTCTGTTTGTTATTCACTACGTAAACCCACCGAAGTATTATGTCCTGTTTATGATCAAGCTTTACGAAGAGCCGCGGCATGGGGGAAGTTGCTTGAATTAAAAACTTTAGTCAAATATATGAAAACAGATGATTTAAATAAAATTGATCCTGCTTCTCAACGTTCTGCATTGCATTGGGCAACTATTAGCAGAAATTTCGATTGTGCTGCCATTTTAGTTAGAGCACATTGTGCTTTAGACCTTAAAGATAAAGATGGTAAAACACCATTACACTATGCTGTAGCAGTGGGGGACAGAAACCTTATTCAGCTCTATGTCAGGGCAGGAGCCTCTGTAGATATTTATGATAATACTAATTTAACACCGGGGGAGTGTACGAGTGATAGTGATGTAAAGGCATTCTTAACATCCAAAGGCACGGAAAGCAGAATAGGTGGAGGATAAATAAATTTCGAATAAAAAAAGCCATCGCTTTCGATGGCTTTTGCTGATACTTAAAGACCAAGCGTTTTACCTGAACGCATCATAGGAATCTGTTGTGCTAAAGGCTCGCTGTCTGCAACCGTATGATATTCTTTCACATCCTCCATTATTTTATTTACTTGATCACACATTTTCTTTATTTCATCAGGAAACAAGCTAATTAACTCATGATTGATTTTAGGTAGGGGGCCTTTAGCTGCTTTACGACAAACAGTTGTCAGCTCGGCTAACACCACCTTACTCCCAGGTGTTTGGGCGGTCTTTGCCAAGCTAAACATTCTTGCCATTTTGCGCTCATCATCCGCTTCATAAGTAATATTGTGTTCTGCCGCTACTTTTTTCATTAACTCTAATAATTTATTTTCTATAGTATCTAGCGAGATGCTTGGATCATTTACCATCTTTATAATGTCTTTAGTAACGGCGTGCTCCTTTAATGTGGAAGGATCGAGCATTAAACCCAATTCCCATGCGTTTTCGTGAAATATCCTTTGTTGAATAAGGATTAATCCTGAAAGCATAAAAGATAATTTTTGTATATAAGCGTGCGTAGCAACAATCGACTCTTCTTCTATCGCGACCATAGAGGGTATGTCCGAAGGAGGGTGAGGTTCGCGGAAAATTTTATATAAGGGTTCCCATAGACGGGCTTCCATACGTTTTCGGTAAAATTTTCCATGCACTTTTAAATGCAGATGTAATACCGGTAGAATGTCATCTCCTAATTTTGCTATCTCTGATTCCAAACCATATACTTTTGATTTTCCCTGGACTTGCTCAGGGAAGTATCCTTTGCTTAGAAACATTGATAAATGGTTGCTTAGTCTATTTCTTATTATTTCAGCAGCCTTATGGTTCCCTGTACAAATATTACCTGCCAAGGTCCTAAAAAGGCTTTCCTCGCGTGGGCTTATTATCTTCCCCTGTTTAGCCAGGACGATCATAAGACTTGTTGTAGCAAAATCTGCTACTTTTTCCGGGGTGTCTAATTCACCAGCATCAAGAAGCCTTAACAGTGTTTCTTTTTGCTCGATTATCTCGGAAGGGGGAATTTTAGTCCCCAATTGGAGGGCCGCTGTTTCCATGAAAGCCAACATTGAGCCCGTGTAGAAAAGTTGTTGAAATCTTCTATGCCATTGTATAAGTCGTTTGTGGTCTAAATAAAAGGTTTCGGGTAGAGCACTCGCTTCTAACTGCCCATTATGCTGTAGAGTAGACAGTAAAATGGCTCTGGCAACATGGCTGGCCACATGTTTGGAGCATAAAGCCGCTGTTGTTAGCTGGAATTTTTCAGGCGAGACAACTATTTGATTGAGAGACTCCAGAACATTTGCCAGATTAAATTGTTTTTTGCCGAGACGCTCTTTAAATCTGCTCTGTTCAAATGTCTCAATATTATGGCTGACTGATAAACGCGATTGATTAATATAATAGTTTCCCAGATCACGATTAATTTCCGATAGTTTTTTATAAATAAACTCAATCGCAGTTTTTAAAATAAGATTTCTATCTGTTCCCTGCAAAGACAACTTGAAATCAAGCTCTTTTAAAAAAGCTTGGGTTTCGGGAAGATGTGCTGGTGATTCCAGCAGTTTAATTTTCTCGAATAATGCAAAAATAACTTTATACAGCGCATCTTCTATACCGACTTCTCGAATCAGTGCCCCAATTCCTTCGCGATTAAATTCTTCCCATAAGTTAGCAATAAATTGCTGATTATGAGGGACCAAATAACTTATATGATCACGGATCTCTTCAAGTACTGTTAGAATTGGTTCGACATTCTCTAATTCCAGTGCCCCAATAGCCTGACTTACGTCGTTTTCAGGGAGAATCAGAGAGTCACTTTCCGTCAGAGTAAAATGGGGATTAAGAGCCATTTCATGCATTAAGACGTCAGGAGGCGCTAAAGTCCATTTATTTGCCTCTAGCATTTGCTGGTGAGCTTTTAGTTCTTCCTCCAGCATGAATAAGCCTTCTTCACCCTTAAGCTCTTTAATTTTTTCCCGTAAGACTTTTTGTTGTTGACGGAATGCTTCACACCACTCCAGTTCTCGGGGATCTAAATTATTTAATGCCTCAAAATGCCTCGATTCAATGTGCAAATATTTAGCAATAAATATTTTTACTAAACGAGTGGAATTATGTAGTTCCCAATCCGCAAAAATAGCATAGTAAGCCATTTGTGCTTTATGAAAATTCTCCAAATAGGGTCGACCTTCCGCAAGGAAACGATGATCTTTCTGCATTCTTTCGTTTGTTTGCTCTATATGAAGCTGTTCCATACTGGCAAATACGTTGTCCGAAGAGGGTGTTTCTCTAGCCATAGGGGAGCTGACTCTGGCAGGTGGCGCTGGCAAATAAGTTTGGCTCATAAATTTACAGAGCTTTTCAAAAGCCACTAGCATTTCACCTGCATTTTGTATGATTCTGTGGTCTAACTCGGTGGGGTCCTCGATAATATGGTCTGGTTTTGTAGCAATTAGATAAGCGGAGAGAAAAATACGCTCCGATACTTGAAAAGCAGGCAATTGCTCACGGTCAGGAATTACTAATGTTTTTGCTTGTTCCAGATGTAATAAAAGCTTATGAGTTAAGGTTTGGATAGAAGGATCACGGAGAAACTCTTCTAATTCTGTAAAGGATTGTGCCTGCGCTTTTTTTAAAGAAACAATTCGATTTACATATTTTGAAGATTCTTTTGCTGTTTGTTTTAGGTGGGTTTGCCTCCATAAAAATTGAATTTTTTTTGCTGCTTGGAGAATTTCTTCCTGTGGGTTATGTCCCAAGTTGCTAGGTTGCTGACTGCCAAAAAAAGATGTGTTGCCAAAAGCTTTCACGCCCATCTCACACCTCACTTTTATTATTCCATTACCAAAACAGTGTGAAGAAAAAACCTAGCTATAGTCAAATCGAAAAAATTCAGGTGTGTTTAAGGGTTAATCCTAATTGATTTTTATTTGGAAAAAGTGTATATAGAGAGGCTAAAAATAAGGGATAAGATAGTTTAAAAGAGTTTTTATTTTCAAATTTTGTCTCAGATTCAATTCCATTCTCTTAAAAAGTTAAGGTAAAACTTATCTAAGTAAAACCATTTGAAAAGTGCTCCTTGTTAATTTCCCAAATCTAGGAAGAAATTTAGCAGAACTTTGCAGCAATAATACTCGTCAAAAGTATTATTGCTTCTCAGAAAAATCTAAATAGTGGTTAATTAATTATTTTCCTTGGAGAGAAATTTATCCTGATAATCAACAACAAAACCTGCAAAAATTCGGATAATGCGGTCATCAATTTTTTCAGGATAATGAACTGAAATATTCCAATTGTTTTCACTATAATTGCGACTTAGTTCAGCAATAGGGTGGGGGTTATCACTTGAAGACAATATTACAAATCGATTGAAATCCGGATCGGCATAAGCAACTCCAATCATTGTCGCATTCCCCGCATCGTCATATTCGTACAAATCAAATTTTGCCGCTTCTAATGTAGCTAAACTACCGTCAATCATACCAATTTGGACATTACGTGTGTCATATATATCAATATCGGTAGCCCAGGGAAAAAGAGTGCCTAAAGAAAGGATTCGCGTAATTCCGGTTGCTTGCCAGCCATTTTTGTTAGAAAGATCATAATTAGTGCGCACACGAAAAGAACTTTTTTTAACAGACCCAGGATAAGTATCTTTAAGTGGCGATTTAATTTGATAAACCTCTGAAAATTTATAAATATGCTTACTCATTATCATTTCATAAGGATGATCCTCGTGCACACTTGCGAATGACAATCCTGATATTAACAACAACATACTAAAAATTATTTTTCTCATTTTAAATCCTTCCTGTGTTTTAGGGCAGGGGTATATTAAATGACAAACCTTAAGCGGTCATTAACTATCTGATTACGCCGTGTTTAATATGTCAAGCTTACTATTTGCTTAAAAATAATACATACTTAATATAAGTAGATTGTAAACAGCGTATTAAACTGTAGGAGCGAATATGCAGGAGAGGGGACTACTATGAATACTATATTTTTAGCCACCGTTATAGGTTGGTATTTTGTGTTTTTTAGTGTGCTTTTACTATTTAGAGGAGAAGAAACAAGGGCCATAATGCGTGATATTTTAGGACAACGCAGTTTATTTTTTATCATAGCCATTATTACCTTAATTTTAGGTATATTGATGGTGGTGAGTCATAATTTATGGGTGATGGGATGGCCTTTAGCTGTTACTTTCGTTTCTTGGTTCGTTTTATTAAGTGCTCTTTTTCGCCTATTTTTTCTAGAAGTTGCCATGACAGGGGCCCAACGTTTTATACGCAATAAAGCGGCAGTTACCACTTTTAGCATCGTACTATTGTTAATAGGGGTTTTCTTACTCTATAACGTATACTTGCGGTAGGAGTTTGCATCTACCCCGCGCGAGCCTTAATCTTAATGAAGTAACATAATTACTTTTTTGTTCAAATAATTAGAATGGCATAGGAAAAAAATGAAAAATAAACATAAATATTTAATTATCCTAGTAATTGTACTGGTCAGTGTATCTCTTTTTATTTTCAATTAAAGCAATGAAGTTGCCTCATTTGAGAACGTTCTAGGTATTAAACTAATTAGAGAAAATAAGAAAGCAGGCGTGATCGAAAACCCGAAAATGTTAGGTGGAGGTCTCAGTAATGTTTTAGGCTTCCTATAAGGCATGCACACCACAATTATCTCTCTGACTTCCTCAGGTTTACTTGTAGGGTTTCGATCACAACCTGCCTACCTATAAGTATACTATTCTTTAGCGAATTCACAATGTTTAGAGGGACTCTAAAACTTTAAACGATCCTCCCAACTCTGTATGAAGTCTTCAGATGTTTTTTCTCTGTTCCTCCTGGGAAAAAGAGTGTTGGCATCAAAATTTCTTGAGGAGCCAAGAGAAGAGCTGCCAGCGTCAGCATAGGAACAAGCGGTTTGCTCGGCATTGAACCAAAAAGCTTCAGGAGCGTGGATTACTTTAGCCAAAAACTCTTGCAATTCTTCAAATTTGAGCGGTTTATTGAGACGGGTATTTGACCCAGGAAATACTCCATCATAAGAACTGGAGCAGGCAAAAATAATACTGTTAGTACTTTTTGTTTTCTCTTTCTCTCGGATTTTAAGCGTAGCTTCGGGCCCTTGCATTTCTGGCATGAGTTCATCCATATAAATGACATCATAGGAATCTGAGGATTTTTCTACCAGCTCAACTGCAATTTTTCCATTATCTGCAATAGTAATATTTTCTTCACGCACGCCGGCTCTTATAAAGAGCTTTTTAACAACCTGCTGAATAACTCTATTATCTTCAACAACAAGAACGGTTAAAGTTTCCAACGATTTATTATTTAGATGAGGCAATTCTATTGCTTCTTGCATAATGATTTCCTTATTTTACTGGATAGCTGCTGTAAGTGCATTGGAATATAAAATTTTATCTTAGCTATGAAAAGGTGGTAATAATAAGCTTGATGCTGAAACACTTGTATAAAAATTAGATAAATATAAAATAACCGTCTACTTTCAGAGTGCCACTAACTATGTCAAAACCAAATATCCTTATTGTATTATCTAACTACTATAAAAGTTTGTCAGAAAGACAGCTTGAGATTTGTTTGGAAAAGATAAAACCCTATCATTATAACTATCAAGTAGAAGTAGTGGAAGCAGGGACTTATGAAATTCCTGCCGTAATTCAACACTTCCATCGTGTGCATCGGTTTGATGGTTATTTACCCTTAAGCTTATTACTGAAAGGAAAAACAGACCACTATGAGTTTATTTGGCAACATGTCAAGGAATGTTTTATCCAATTTGCTTTAGAGGGGTTAAATATAGGAAATGGGATTATCTCAGCTCCAAGTATGGAAATTTTGCACGAAAGGGTGGAGAATGGCGAAAGAACCCAAGAAGCAATTAATGCGCTAGATTATTTAATTCGTTTAAAAAATAAAAATAATGCGCCGCCTTAAGGTCCTCCACACCATCGGTCGCATCGTTGCTTATTCGCCCACCAAAAAAGCCTGCGTTGTAAACACATAAGATTTTTAGCTTAGCAATACTCTTTTGATAATTCATGCCCAAGACTTATGCCTGTATTTATACGATTACGATAAGGTATCAAGATTCAAATATTGACTTATATGCTTTCACAAAATACAATTGCCAAAATATTGGCTTTTCTGGACATAAATATGACAAAACGTATCAATCCTTATTATCATCTATTAAAAACGGAAAAAGAAAGTGCTGTTAGCGCCGTATTGCCTAACAAAATAGAACTCAAAACCAGTCGTGAGGGAGGTGAGTATGGAATGATATTCCTGCCATCCTTTCAATTCAGGATTGAGTTAGCCGGAAAAATATATGAGATTAGAAAACCTCACATTAGTATTTTTAAAGATTATCGCTCATTCTCTCGCTCTAGCACCTATCATATGACAGCAGATTTATTTAGTGCTGAGGAAACCTCCTATACGCTTCATGTTTATTTTGATGAACACGACCAAGTGATCCAAAGGCCTGTCTTAAAAGCAGAAGTCGGAGCCGCTGGCTCAGAAGATAGGGAAATTGAAGTAGAAGATTCGATGCTTATTGATTTAGCAAGAATACATTGTGCGCCGGTGATGAGACAGCTGCGCTTAGCACAAAAAAAATGTATTGATGCACTTTCATCGCGGGTAGAAGCTGAACTGCAAGCTGTATTCTCTTTATCACAAGAAACTATTCCAGAACTTAGTCAGGCTTTATCCATTACCAAACAATTAACACAAGCGACTGAAAACCTGCAAAATCTTGGAGGATCTGACCATTTTCACTCAATGCTATTGCAATACAGTAACAATATTGAGTGGGCATTAGCTGAAAAGTTGCAGGAAGAAGCGTTAGAAAAAGAACTAACGCAAGTGCAAACTAACGAAACCGCTGTGTCAGATGCAGAAGCACTTGAACCATTAGCCTTGCCGGTCACGGATACACCTGCACCAATCAAAGTTAGCCCAACAAAAGCAAAACGTCAGCTAGAACTTGAGGAGCAATTAAGCGAGCTAAAACGGCAAATAGTTTTACTATCCCAATACAAAGCACGTAGCGAGCCCTCAGACATGTCTCTTGGTGATCTATTGGCTTTTAAAACTGCTGCAGAAAATGCACTCGTACAATGGTTGTCTTGCCCATTAAATGCTTATTCTAATCAACATTTAGGATTAATTAATGAGTGTTTATCCATTACTCGGGTAAGCTGTGTCCAAATGTTATCTCGAGCCCTCGTTGCTGGTGATCTGCCTACAATGGAAGAACTAGCTAACTTTGTTCCATACCTTCCTGAGAATCATCTCTTATTTGCTATTCATTCGAATAATTCCAAGGTCTTGGAATGGTTGTTAACAAAAGGGAATGTATTAGTTAACCAGCTTCAACTCTCTTATCAAGGGAAACCAAGAACCCTTTTGGAAATCGCCTATTTAAAAAATAGTGTGGATTGTTTTAAAGTACTGTTAGCGCATGGAGCTTCACCATTCATCCTGGCAGAAGATGGCCTTCCTATAGCACACCATGTATCCTTACAACGTCATGGCCCTATGCATGGTGCTTTAATTGAGCACGTTGTTTCATTAAATTATCAATCATTCTACAAACATCTTGCTACTATTTTAGAATCCTATGTTATGAGATCTGATTTATCCCCTGTACGAAGAGATGAATTACAACGATGCATTACTGACTATCGGCTAGCTAAAAACCTTAAACTTCCAGTTAGTTCTGCAGGACTAACTCACATAGCCCGTTCTAATACTAGCTTAATTGAAGGAGTACATGACACTTTTGGCGAAGATTTTATTCACTCAATTGAAACATCCCCGGAAGTAAGAGCAAAAAGGGATGAACTGCTTGCATTGCAAGCAGAATATTTGAAAAAATTATCACCTGGCGAATTTCGCAAAGTAAATAAAATAGGCCAAGATTGGATAAGAAAAATCATTGAATTTCAAAAAAAACATCATTATGAAATTACCACTCAACAAGTTGTTGAAGGTTTGGATAATTTAATCAAGCAATACCAGCTTATGTTGAGGCAACGTGATGTAGTTAAAGAACTAAATCGTTACGCGGGAAGGCAATACAGGAAAGCTCCAAGAGAATACAAAGCTTTGACAGCTGAAAATAATTCACTGTTAGCTGAAATAAAGCGACTGAGTCTGACAACCGAGATTTTGGACGATGCAGAACTCACAGATGCGATAGACGAGATAGAGAAGATGGGGGCTCAGGTACAACAAATTCAAACCCAGTTTTCAGGATTGTTCTCCAAAGTTTTAATAGAGGATTTAGATGGAACGTTCTTAACTCTAGAAGAAGTCGGGAAAAAATACAAAAGTCTGGAAGAAATCCAAGAAGCAAGATATCGGTTTTTCTCTCAGCCAAAAGCGGATGTTCCGAAGAGAGCAGAATTACCAAAAGATGAGAGTTCCCAACCATCCCCATAAAATTTAGTTCATGCGAATTAGGGCACCAAATTGAATATAATAAACTGAATTTGGTTCCCTGATTTGATAACTATAGTTAAAACTACGCTTCAGCTCTCTAACCACTAAGTCTGATTATATAGATTAAAAGAACTTGGTTTATACCGTATAGAACGTGCACAGCGCATATTCTATTCATTTTATTTCTATTGATCAATAAGTTAATTGATAATTAATTACCTATATTGCTTCAATCTTGAAATTATGCTATTTTTGGCATATTATATCAATAGACAGGATTAGTTGTGAAAGAATTAGTGTGGCTTGGTCGAAGCCTGGATGATTTAAAATCATTTCCTGATGAGGTACAAGATGAAATAGGTTATGCATTACATTGTGCTCAAATGGGAAACACTTATTCATCAACAAAAATGTTTAAAGGGCATGGTTCTGGTGTTTATGAAATTTTGAGCGATTTTAATACAGATGCTTATAGGGCTGTTTATGTAGTAAATCTTGATGATTGTTTATACGTCTTACACGCATTCCAGAAAAAATCAAAATCTGGTATTAAAACACCTAAGCCTGATTTAAATATCATTGAAACCAGGTTGAAGCAACTAAAGATGGCCTTACAAAGAGGTGAGATATGAGTGATTCTGAAGAGTTAAAATTTACAAAATCATCTGGAAATGTTTTCCAGGATTTGGGCTATCGTAATGCAGATGAACATTTGCTAAAAGCTAAATTTGCTATGGTTATTAATAGAGTTATTACTGAGAAAAGCCTTACTCAAATTGAAACAGCAAAGCTTTTGGGAATTGATCAGCCAAAAGTATCCAGGCTATCTCGAGGCCAATTATCTGGCTTTTCAATTGACAAGCTGATCACCTTCTTGATTTTACTTAACCAAGATATTGAGGTTAATATAAAGCCTCATTCAAGAGGTGTTGGCCGTGATAATTTTGATACTCATTTTTCATTAAACTATTTGGCTTGTTAAATCCCAGGAAAATATATGAATTCTGTTCAATTTAATAAAAACTATGGTGGTCCTTTACATTATCTTGGGAATCGTTTTTTAAGTCTGCCTGATACATCCGGCCATATGCATCCTGATAGCAGTTGGCTTAAAGAACATTTTTCAATTATTCAATTTAATAATGATGGGAAAAAATATAAGCGTTGCATAGAGCCTTTTTCTGGTTGTGCTTCTTGGACTATTGCTGCAATGGAATTGGGGGTTGCTGAGCAATACATAATTAACGATAGCGATAAAGTTCTTATTCTCTCGCTTAAGCTAATTAAAGATGAACCAGTGCTTTTAAAAGAACGTTATGCATTGCTGGTGCAAGGATTTGAACAATCGTCCGCAAAAAAAGCTTATTTTTTAAAGACCCTGGAAACTTATAATCATGTGAATAATGATAATGAAAAAGCGTTGATTTTGCCTTTTATTATTAATCATTCTTGGTCAGGTATTTTATTTCATAATAGCACAGGCGATATCCTTTATTGGGAAGGGCCACTTTTTGAAGGTAAATCCAGTGAGAGATTTTTAGAAAAAGCAAATTTATCGGTTGAACAGTTTAATACAGAAATTGATAGAGTTTCTGGGCTATTTAATGCAAACCATATTGAATTTAGAAGTGGTGATTTTTTGGATGCATTAGTTGATATTCGCTCTGATGATTTCATCGCTCTAAATCCTCCTTATCCAGAGAATGAGCGTTCTGTAGCAGAAAAAACTGGTATGTATACAGAACTCTATTCGCCAGAAAAATTGCATGAAAATTTAAAGCAATTAGTTGATAAAATGGAAGATAACGGCATTCATTATTATATGACTTATGGTTTCTATAATCCGATATTACATAAGTATGTGCTTCTTGATAGCATGAAAAATCCTAAAAATTATTTTAGGGTGCTTGGATATGAAAATTGCGCCTTTGGTATAGGACTAGATCAAATGTATTTTACTTCGAAATTTTCCATTCCAACGCATTTAAAAACAAAAGTTATTTTAGCAACTAAAGTTTTAGAAAAGGGCTCAACAATTAAGCCAGAGGAAGCGCTTAGACAATATAATGCTCTTCTGCCTATTAGTTAGATTCGTTGTAAAGAGCAGCATAAGCAACTTCGAGTTATTGATGGGAACTAAATTTATAAATACATATTTATTACGTTGTACACGTTGTTTACGGTTTTCATCTTAAGTCTGATTATCAAAATAATCAGACTTAGTGGTTGTGTCCTGCTTAAGCTCCCTTTTATTTTGGTATTCCTGTTGGTCTTCGCTGTAGCCTTGGTGGTTCCTGGTCTTCTTGTGAGCTTTGGGTGCGTGCAAAAATTCCGCCAGCACTTGGAGGTGTTGGTGATAGCGACATGGACAAGTAAACCAAGCTGGTTTGAGATGCTATTTCAACGGATCGTTCCTGGGATTTAAGTACCTTGGCTTCTTGATTAGGTACTGTGTCTTGCTCCAATGCTTCAGGCGCTTTACGTCTTCTTAAAATACTTTTCTCCGGGCTCGTATCGGGTTTGGGCGGTTCTTGTTTAAGAACAAACTCTGGGGGCCCTGACGGTTTTTTTTCTCTTAACCGAACACCTGTTTGTCCTATATCAAACATCCGTGTTCCGTAAGGCCTTTGAATGACTTCCCGTGCTGCTACTATACCTTTAGGCCTTTTAGCTACTTCAGGTTCTTTCTTTGGAGACATCAGTGGGTCTGATTTAAGTAAGGTATATTGTTTTAAATATGCTTCTCTCTCTTCTTCTGGCAAGTTCCCGCTTACAAAGGAAATAATTGGCGAAGGAGAACCACAACTAAGCCGAAAAAAACAAAGAATTGGAGTTCCGGCTTGGGCGGGTTTCATGCCCTGTCGCATCAGCTCTCTGGTGAAGTTAGTTGAAATACGTTGGCAAGGAGTTAATTTAATAGCGGGTTGCACAGAGGCAGCCGCAGCTTCTTCGTGCTCATTACTAAGTTCTCGAGCCTTAAATACTCGGGGAAGATCTAATTTTGCAGCTTCGCCATCCGCAAAATCCAATTTTTTATGTATTTCGATTACCATTCCGTGCCATACAATAGAAGCATGGGGAAACCTGTCTTTCACGGCCTTAACAATTTGATGAACCAACCCTTGTTCTAAATCATCCATACAGAGTTTTCGTACCAAGGTTCCGATTGCAGAGGGTAAGATTTTAAGAGGTCCTGTTCTCTGTTGTTTACTTATTGGTGGTATTTCCAGCACATCCACGCCTAATGAAAGAGCTTGATCAAACACTTCCCTTTTACCGTCCACGGACAATGCAATTTGAAGGTGTGCCAAGACCATATCTTGTTGGGGTGATATGGGTATGTCAGCGATTAAAGCGGCCATCCTTTCATGAATGGGTGCAGGATTAATAACAGTATCATTCAGCTTGATAACTTCACTAAAATCTATTCGCATTACATACCTCAAAAAATAAATTACCGATTTTATCTTAATCCTATTTAATTGGAAAAGTGTACTTGGCAATAATTGTAAAAAAAGACGGTATATTGTTATTTATAGACTTAGACTATACTTTCTTATTTGATAATAAAGGGACTTTTCATGTGTCGTTTTACTGCGTACTTAGGGAGGCCAATTGTTTTAAACGATATTCTCTACAAACCAAAAAATTCGTTAATCAAACAAAGTACCAGTGCCAAAGAAATGGAAGAGCCATTAAATGGGGATGGGTTTGGTATGGCATGGTATGATTACCGATTAGACCCTCTTCCTGGTGTTTTTAAAACGATCCAGCCTGCCTGGAACGATGTAAATTTAGAAACCTTATCAGGAAAAATATCTTCAGAATGCTTTTTGGCTCATGTGCGTGCTGCAAGTACGGGGAATGTTAACGTTTTTAATACCCACCCTTTCACGTTTCAAGAATATTCATTTATGCATAATGGCGGGATAGCCGGGTTTGAGGAAATTCGACGCTCCCTTCGAGCCGCCCTTTCGGATGAAATGGACGGTTGGATAAAAGGTCAAACTGACTCTGAGCATTTTTTTGCCCTGTTCTTGGATTTATTTTTAAAAACCAAGCTCGATTTTAATTTAGAAAGTTGCTATTTCATTGTAAGAGAGGCTATTGATTATGTCGCTTTATTACAACACAAAGCCCATATTCATGATCCTTCTTACATCAATTTTGTTTTAAGTAATGGCAAATGCTTATTTGTCTTACGTTATGTCTCAAAAAGTAATTATATGGCGCCGAGTTTGCATTATTCCTATGGCGATAGTCTGGAATATGAAAATGGCAATTGTGTAATGCAGCCCTCTCTCAGTCATCAAAATCATGCTGTGCTGGTGGCCTCAGAAAAATTAGCCAGCCATAAAATGCATTGGCACGATGTACCCACCAATCATGTACTTTTTGTGAATGAGAACTTGGAAACAAAAGTGAAAGCATTATAGTTTTGTAGATACTGTCTTTAAATGCAATGATAATTTTCATTATAAGGCAGTTTATTTTTAAGAACACCAAAAATTATATGTGTTAATTTTCGCATAACGGCACAGATAATGGTTTTTGGTGTTTTTCCCTTTAATTGTAAACGAGCTACAAACGAAGCAAGCCCTTTATTATATCGTTTGGCGACTAATGCAGCCATGTATAAAGATTTCCTCAATCTGGCATCCCCTAATTTTGAGATAGTAGTTTTACCGATAAAGGTTCCTGACTCACGCTGTTTTGGAGTAATACCCGTATAGGCTGCAAATTGCTTGGCAGTAGAAAAGGAATTGACATCTGGCATAAGGGCCAGAATATGATAGGCCGTTAAATTGCCAATGCCTTTTATACTGGTAATTAACTCCAATTTTTCTTTAAGTTGTGAATTACTAGCAATTAAGTCCGCAATTTGTTTTTCTACCTTCGCAATTTCTTTCTCAAGCTGCATAATAAGCTTGGTCAAAGCTTTCTTTGCAATACTTCCTTGAGTACTATGCCTTTGATTAGTGAGCTGAGTTAATTGACCTTTTAACATATCAAGAAGCTTGGTTAAGTCTTTAATTTCTTTCTGCTCAGGAGACGAAGCCTGATAGGGACGAGGCTCCATCCGTTTACAAAACTGTCGAATAACTTCCGAATCTACCCGGTCATTTTTATTCCGAATAAGTGACGCTTTGGCATAGTTTTTAATTTGAAATGGATTAACTACACTGACTCGGATGCCTTGCCCTATTAGAAAATCCGCGATTTTTGTGCTGTAATGCCCAGTTGCTTCCATACAAACCCAAGGGTTAATAGTGTATTCATGAAGCCATGTTAAAAACTCAATATATCCTTGCTCCTTATTAGCAAAAACTTTATGTTTGCTTTTCCCTTTATACTCAACGGATACGTCAAATTTATCTTTCGCAACATCAACACCTACACAATCGAACCCTGACATGCTAATCTCCTAATGCTTGTGAATACTTGGGGTTATTTATCATTGACCATGCTTGTGAATGCAGGCTTACTTGGTCGGTAGCCTAAGATACTGTACGGTCGATAGATAAGTGGGGAGAAGGTCCTACTCTACGCTCACAGGCTTTTTAAGCCTTGCCTGGTTTCAAGATCTCTCCTCCCATCCCAAGTGCCCTTGAGATTAAGCTTTTTTGCTTACTTTTTAAAGATACAAGCCTGGTTGCTAGTTAACCAGGTTTATAGCACTACTATTAAAAATACTTTTAGATGGAGTCATAATGAACGATATCAGTAGAGGAAGTATACAAGTTCAAGGTTTTAAAGATAAAGAAATGGATTTCCAGTTAATTCGTCAATTAGGCTCTAGTAACTATATGGGAGCCTCAATTGGGGAGTGCTTAAAGATCGCTAATGAAATAAACGATGGCACTCCTGAGGATTGGGTGAACGCGTTCGAAAAGTTAGCTAACTGGCAAAAAAAAGATGGTTTAGAACGCTTTAATAAAGGTCACTTTATCAGTGCTCGCGAGCAATTATGGAAAGCTTGTAATTCTTTTCGCGCTGCCGAATATTACTCCCCTTGCTCGGCAGAACATCACCGTAATCTGGGAATTAGTTCAGCCGAATGTTTTGCTAAGGCGATGGCAACTACAACCTTTCATTTTGAAACACATGCGCTCCCCTATAGAAATGTCGAAATTCCTGTCTATTTCGTGGCACCTAAAAATGATGGCCAAAAACGCAAAACATTATTAATCGTTAGTGGTTTTGATGGTACTTTAGAAGAAGAGTTTTTAACGCGCGGAATAGCGGGCTTACAACGTAACTTTAATGTCATTCACTTCGCAGGCCCTGGTCAAATGGATGTATTTCGGAAATATCCTCACACTTTTTTTGAACCAGATTATGAAGAAGTTGTTCGCACAGTGATTAATTTCTTTGAAAATAGAAAAGAAATTGATTTTTCCTCATTAGCCTTAGTCGGCTTAAGCTTTGGAGGCTATTTTGCTACCCGAGCTGCTAGCTACGAACCAAGAATCAAGGCACTCATTGCTAATTCGCCTGTGATTAACTTACATGCTTATATGACCTCCTTTGTAGGAATGGATCCCGCAGAAATGCCTGATGAAGAGGATTTCACACTAGAGCAACTACCCTTTTTCCCAGATAGTGAATTTCCTCCTCAACTAAAAGCACAAACCGAGCAATTAATGATTCGCTTTGGGCAAAGCTCTTTTAAAAAGACATTTGCCTATCTAAAAGAGTTTCAAGTAGGTGAAGCGCTTAGTAATATTCAATGCCCTACCCTGGCATTAATTGGAGGCAGTGAAGGCGGGGAGCCGCGAAAACAGTATGATGCATTTTGCAAAAAATTGCAGTCTGACGCGTATGAATTTAGTGATTTCCAAGGTGCGGGATCACATTGTCAGGTGGGTAATAGCTCCTTTGCTAATGCGGTTATGTATGATTGGTTGGAATCTATTTTTTAAACGAGCGAGTTGGTGATAATAAGGATGTTTCACTGGTGAGTCATACACAAATATAATTTTGGCGACTCTCGGTATTTCCCTGCAGCGATGCGCTTTTTAAACGTGATCATGCATCTGGTTGGCTCTTATCACCCCAGACCTACGTTTAATTTACCTGAAATACTTGACCAGATTGTATTCCATATATGCTTCTCCGGTACGCTTTGGCTACTTTACTTGCCGGGACTGTATTAAAGCCGGGACACACTTTTTGATATTGTTCTGCTGACTCCGCAAGTAACGAGGGAGAGACAACATTAATTCGAATTCCGCGAGGCATACCTAAAGAAACGGCCTGGACAAATCCTTCTATAGCGCTATTAACCATAGAGGCGGCACTGCCATTTTCTACAAAATCACGGTTAAAAGCACCCGTGGTCAATGTTATGCTGCCTTTATCATGTAGGTTTTTTATACCTTGAAGAACTACATGTATTTGGCCAAATAATTTTTGTTGCGCGCTTGCGATATAGTCCTCTAAGTGCATTTCCTCAATGGGTTTAAAGACAACTCCTCGAGCAGCGGCGCATATAATACCGTCTAATGATCCAATGGTGTGGAACAAGTCTTCTATCGATTTATTATTTCCCAGATCAACTTGATAAGTACCACTTTTAAAACCTGCCGTGAGAATCTCGGTGTCTATTTCTAATTCTTTAACAATGGCCGAGCCAATAGTACCTGCTGCCCCGATAACCAATATTTTTTTCATAGTTACACTTCCGCTTGTATTAAAAGGTTATTTCTGAGCAACTTTTTTTCTAAAAAAGCTACGAATCTGATAAGCCATACGCGCAATTTTGGTTTTCTTGGAATTTATGGTTAGTTTTTCATTGTCCTCACTCACTTCCACATTTTTCATTGTCTGCATTACCAATACTTCACTCATTTTCTCCATTAATTCAGGGCGTTTGTTAAACAATTGCATCATAGAAGAATGGTTTATTTCGATTAAAGTACTTTCCGTGCTAACAACAATTCTTGCATTGCAAGGCTCGCCTGTAAGTAAAGACATTTCGCCAAAATACTCTCCCTCTTGGAAGCTGGCAATTTTCATAATTTTATTGTTAGAAGTAATATAGGCGTCAACTCCTCCATTCATAATTAAAAATAAAGAAGTGCTTTTTTGCCCTTGCTCAAGAATACGTTCTGGTGGCCCATAATGCCCCACCACGGAATTTTTAGCCAATGCAGTAACTTCTTCTGCTGTTAATACACTGAACAAATCGGTTTTTTGTAGGTATTGTTTTATCTGGGTAGCTGTGTATTTCTTTTCTTCCGTATGCTCTATTAATCCATTTCTTTTCAGTTGATACCAAATGATAGATAAAATTTCGTCTGTCATCGCATCTTCATCTGTCTCTTTGGTATAGCAGGTTAATTGATAAGTATTTATTTCGCCCTGGCTTTGAATTAATCGTGCTTTAGGTGAGATATGATTTGCTATTTTATCTGCACTTAGGGCGGAAGAAATAAGTACGTTTTTAACCCGTTCGGGAGATAAGCCTGCTGACAAAGGCAAAGTAATTTTTATGCCTCTGGTCGGATAAGGTCGTGAGTAATTAGTTATTGGTTGCCTGGCTACAATGGAATTGGGGATAGATAAATTATTACCATCCGCAGTCAAAAGATTAACAAATCGCCAATTAATATCTTTAACTATTCCTGCCGATTCAACACCCAATAAGCCCATAACTTTAATTAAATCGCCTTCTCTAAATTGATTTGCCAGATTTAATCCAATTCCTGAGAATATATCACGTAAGACATTTTGTGCAGAGTAGCCTAAAATAATAGTGATTACGGCTAATACAACAAAAATCCCTACGGCAGAACGGTTAAACACAAAATGCGTAATGAGAGCCACAGTTATAATAAATATGACTAAAGAAAGTAAATCGCGGAGTAACTTATTTATACCTGCTCCATCCCTTAATAAAAATTTACTCCATATAAAAAAGCTCAGTAATTGAATTAATAAATAACCGGCTGCAAACCACCATAGACAGGCAAACAAAATATAAATACTGTAATTAGTGGTAGGATCATCTATGTACCTCACTCCATGGTACATTAGAAAAATGATCCCGGACATTAAAATAAAAATGCTTAAAGCCAGAAAAAGTCGGTTAGAAGGGCCAAAAACAAGCTTATTTAAAAAATAATTCAGACCCCAAATACAAAAGAGTAGTAAAGCAAGCAAAAGAAAAGTGTCGAGTAATTCCGTTACTGTCATTTCGTCCGTGTAAAAATAAAATTATTTCAAAAAGAGTAGCATAGAAAAATTGCAGGGGGAAAGTTAATTTCTTAAAAAAAATCAATGAAGTGACGAAACCGCAGCTTGCAATTTCACCATTCCCTTAAAGCACCATTGTGCCAAAATCCCCCGCTTTTTTTATCTGTAATTACCAAAGTGTAAATTTCCATAGCTACTTCTTCAGGCGACTTGGGAGCTTGAGGGGAGCCCATATCTGTTTTAACCCATCCGGGGTCAATACTGGAAATTGTAATGTCAGGCAATCTTTGTGATAAAAGCAACGTATACATATTAAGACTGGCTTTAGACATCTTATAGTGCGGAGCTACAGCAGACTCGTTCGTGCTAAAAGCCCCCCAGCCGGAGGTGATATTGATGATTTGTCCATTTTTACTTATTTTGGGTAATAAGTTTTCTGTTAGCTCAACCGTACCAAAAAGGTTAATGCTAAAAGTTTGTTCTAATTTAGCCC